>DALYGI010000185.1:0-8077 GCA_031971595.1 Prochlorotrichaceae cyanobacterium CTOTU29312 | reverse complement strand
TTAGTCGATAAACTAAATTCCTGATCGCTACTGTTCAACCTGCTCCATGAAGCTAAAACTGGATGAAAATTTAGGGCAATGTGGTCGGCAATTATTTTTAGATGGGGTATCAACTTAAGGCGAAAACTCCTACACAGAGCCGACCCCAGCCTGCAAGGGTTTCAGCCGATCTACCAGTCCATTTTATTCCGCCTTACGTTGGTAGCCTTTAGATGCAGGTCATGATGTTGCTAAAAGGTTAAAATCAAAGTCTGGGTATCAACTTAAGGCGAAAACTCCTACACAGAGACGATCCCAGCCTGCAAGGGTTTCAACCGATCCACCAGTCCATTTTATTTCGCCTTACGTTGGTAGCCCAAAGTCTTGCCTAGATTTCCCCTAGATGGCTATAGTATTCTCGGACGGTCTACTTAAGCATGGTGTTTGAGGATTGTTTATGAGTGATTTAACCAAAGCCGATCTGCGAGAGCGCCTAGGCAACATTGACCAAATTCGGGATATTCTCTTTGGCCCACAACTGCGGGAATATACCACCCGGCTAGAGCAGCTTGAACGAGATGTGTCTGCTACCCAGCAGGACTTGCGTAGCCGCAGCGATGAAATTCGCCAAAGTGTCTTAGCAGAACTCCAAAGCGCCGTGGAGACGATCGATAGACGCATTCGAGCCCTATCCCTGAAGGATGACGAAGAAAAGCTAGATATTCGTCAACAAATTGAAGCCATCAATAAGCGTATGGCTAATACGGCCGAAGAACTCCAAGAGTCGATCGCTGAGGAACTAGACGATTTGGCGGAAAATGCCGATAAACGCTTTAAGAGTATGCAGGCGCGGGATGCGGAAGAAAAGTTTGAACTTCGGCAACAACTGGATCTACTCAGTAAGCGTCTGTCGGGGAATATTGAAGCCCTCGATGAAACTCTCGATAAACAAACCTCTGCTCTGCAAGAAAATTTGCAGGAAACCCAGACCAAATTCCAATCTGAAATTTCCGATCTGCGAACTCAAATCTTTGAGGAATTAGAGCGCTATTGCTCCATGCTCAGTCAGGTCAAAGTATCGCGGGATGACATGGCCGAACTGCTATTTGAATTAGGGTTACGGCTCAAGGGGAGTGAATTTGTGCCCGAACTCAGTGAGGTGGCGAATTTGACCCCGGAACCCGGCACCATCTTAGAAAATGAGGCGGAACAGGCCCTTATCCTCAAGACCAAAGATGCCGTTGCCAAAGCCGCGTACATGATCTCTGAGGAGCCTACCCCAGAAGAGACGATCGAGGAGGAGGAAGCCCCAGCGGAAGAACCCCCAACTCCTCGCCCCCCCCGCAGAACCACCACTACCACCCGCCGAGGCCGACCAGGGCGGCTCCGGTAGGGTAAACCTAGGAACAGTCCTGATCTCAGTTTGGGATCGCAAGTTGGGATCTGAATTTGGATCGCAAGTTGGGATCGGGACTTAAAAGCTTTGAAAGATGCTCGGAGATTGTGATGGCTAAACCTAAAATTCTCCAAGAGGATCAATCCTATACCTTCCGATCGTATTTTGAAATGAATGCCGAGCCGGAAGACATTTTGGCAGACCTTGGCTATTGTCTTTTAACCGCCCGCTTAACGCTGCCGATGACGGCCCATCCCTTGCCCTGGGCAAGTGCTTTACAGCAACGCTTAGAGCAATCTTTACAGGTTGTAAGCCTGACCAGTGAAGCAGCTCGACGAGAAACTTTAGTGGCTCCCATTTTGTTAGAAATAGCAATTCAAAATCATGCTCAACTTCGCATTGAATATCCCTTAAGTGTGAATCAGTGGCTCAAGGGAAATCTGGACTATTTGTTACGAAGTCCTCAATCTTTAATTGTTGTAGAAGCTAAAAGAGATGATCTAACCCGTGGTTTTACCCAATTGGCAACAGAATTAATTGCCCTAGCCCAAAGTCAGGATGAGAAAATTCTCTATGGGGCAGTAACGATCGGGGATGCGTGGCGATTTGGAAAGCTTGATGTCGAACAGAAACAGATCATTCAAGATATTCCCTTGTTCACCATTCCAGACCAGTTGGAACAACTGCTTCAGGTTATTTCTGGTATTTTAGAAACCAACTAGATTGGGGTTACGGCCGTATTAATATGGCTGTATTAATAATTGCCACTCCGATCGCTCTTCACTCCAATAGGGCAAAGAGGTATCTCCTACCACATAGGGGCCCCAATAGCGACGGGAACCATCCTGGGCAAACGCGACTAAAATATCCCCCATGGCTAACTGTAAATCCCCTTGAGGTAGGGACAAAATTAAGCCTTGATAACCGCCTTCCCCTGGCTCAAAGTCCCAGTGAACGGGATCGGTTGCGGCGTGGGTTAAGGGCAATTCTGGAGGAGGGGTCACCGGAGCAGCGTCTGTGGAGGGAGGATTCTGCTCTACACCTTTCCCCCGCTGTAACAACGCAATCCGCACGGGATGAGGGGTTTGGTTACCCACTCGCAGTACCGCAATGGCGGGGATCACGGGAGTGGTTTCGGCCACGGTGGAAGTCCCCTCGATCGTGGGGGATAGGCTAGGGACTGCGCTAGGGCTGGCCAATACCGACGGCGACCACACCAGGGGATCGGAGGGGGAAGCGAGGGGATCGGGCACGGTAAAGGATTCCAATTCATCCGCAGTAGGGGAACTGGCACGCCACCCCGGAGGATAGACCTGAAACCACCATAGCCCCCAACTCCCCAAGGTTAAGCTACTGAAAAGGATTACACCAACCACGGTCAACGGGTACAGTTTAATAGTGACGGAGGGTACAGACTTTTCCCACATAATCGGTTTGGTATCAGTTCGTGAAACTATGCAAAATACGCGCCTAACCCAGATCCTTAACCAAGGGACTCAGCAGATTGAACGCTGGCTTAGCAATTCTTGGCGACAGTTATCTTTGTTACTTCTGAGCTTATTATTTGGCTACTTTATGGGAGGAGCCCTTGCGGCTATTGCAGGTCAGGCGGCGCGTTGGGATACAACGGTTGCCCTGATTGTGATGATTTTCACCGAGGTGGTTAATCGTTTGGCCTACAGTAGTCGCCTCAGTCGTGAAGATGCTCGTTGGCTGCCGATCGCCATGATCAACAATTTTAAAATGGGCTTTATCTATAGTCTGGCCCTAGAAGCCCTTAAACTAGGCTCCTAATCCGACCTGTCCATTTTGGAATTTGATGATGTCCCCTGTGCCCCTGAACTCTGTGCCCTTGGACTCTGTGCCCTTGAACCCACTGAACCTAGGCTTACCATCACCGGGAACTCAAACGGCTCTGGAAATGTTGTGTCCGGGAGAAGCCGCTGCGTTAGTTCGGGAACGACAAACGGAGTTTTTCCTGAACCATTACCCAGCCTTTGAAGCTTTTTGCCACGATCGTTTGGGATTATATCAGCATATCGCGGATAACCTCTGGAACTTTTGGTTCCCTTTAGCTTATGGCTTGAGGCATCAGCGGGATCAAAGCCGGGATCACATCCCAGGCCCTTGGGTTCAAGGGGTGGTGGGGCTGCAAGGAACGGGAAAAACCACTCTAACTCAAATCTTGACTTGGATTCTCCACCAGTGGGGGTATCGCTGTCTGTGCTTATCTTTAGATGATTTATACCTGCCCTACAGCGATCGTTTGCGGCTTCAGCAAGAAAACCCTGATCTGATTTGGCGGGGGCCGCCCGGTACCCACGATGTGGCACTGGGGCTAGCATTGCTTACTGGTTTACAGGCTCAGACGGCAGCGGCTGGGATTTGGGTTCCCCGGTTTAATAAAGCGCTCCACGGGGGAGCCGGGGATCGGGATGGGGCTGAATGGGTCAGTCTGCCGGTGGATATTGTGCTGTTTGAGGGTTGGTTTGTGGGCATGGCCCCCCTGGCAGACCCGATGGCCCAGGGCTTGGGGTCGTCCTTGGCACACTATTGCAACCGACAGTTACATCACTATCTGCCGTTGTGGAACCGGCTGAACGCTTTGCTGATCTTGCATTTACCGCAAACCCATTGTAGCAAGCTCTGGCGGCAAGAGGCGGAGCAAAAGTTAAACGCCCAAACCCAGTCCGCCATGGAACAAGGGGAAGTCGATCGTTTTGTGGATTACTTTTGGGAGGCTTTGCCCCCTGCATTTTTTTTAGACCGCTTGGCTACGGTTTCCTGCCCCACCCAAGTGGTGGAACTTCAGGCGGATCGATCGCCCCCCCGATTCCTGGATTTAAAAGATCTGGAGTTAAAAGATCTGCAATTAACTAACCACTCATGGTTCGCTAAAAATCGGAAAAGCCTAAAAATACCACGAGATTAATGGATTTCTGGACTATTGACATTTCAGGATTTTTATGCATTGAATTCCGTTGCCTGAAAATTTGAACGGTAGAAATAGGGTTTCAGACTTTAAAATAAAATGAGCGAACGATGAGTAACCAGTCCTAAACCTGATTCAAACTGCGAGGTTCATCGGATTCTACCTCCCCGATCGGGGCGAGGGGCTGGGGATATTTTTCCCGCCACCAACTGAGGAGAGAACTGGCCACAAAAATACTGGAATAGGCTCCTAAAACAAACCCGACAATCAGGGCGAGGGAGAAGGTTTTGAGGGTGGCTCCGCCCAGAATAAAGATGGAAACTAGGGGTAAAAGCGTGGTTAATGTGGTGTTAATCGATCGACCTAGGGTTTCGTTTACCGCATCATCCACCACTACGTTAATGGGTTGATCGGGCTGTCGCTTTAACATTTCCCGAATTCGATCGTAAATGACCACTGTATCGTTGACGGAAAAACCGGCAATGGTCAACAGGGACACCAAGAAAAGGCTATCAATTTCTACCCCGGCTATTAACCCTAGGGCAGAAAAGACCCCGGCGGTAATAAAGACATCATGGAACAGGGCAATAATGGCCAGAATGGCATAGTCCCACTGGAACCGGAAACTCAGGTAGAGGACAATTCCCCCAAAGGCCACCCCCAGGGCTAATAAACCACCTACCAGTAATTGCTTACCAATGATGGGGCCTACGGTGTCAATTTGAGTGCTTTGGGGATCAAAGGGGCCGATCGCTTCTGCGAGGCGGTTTTGCAGTTGGGATCGGGCTTCCGTGGAGAGGTTAGGGGTACGAATGGTGAGGGCTTGGCGATCGTCTCCGAGGATCTGAATGCTACTGCTGGCCAGCCCTTGCTCCCCTAGTAAATCCCGCACACGGGCCAGTTCTAACGGCTCGCTACAATTGGCCACCCCGCAATCCCGCTGTAATTGCAGCCGTGTTCCCCCCACAAAATCCAGCCCCAGTCGCAGGGGAGACTGCAAGGAAAAGGTGGAGATAATCATGAAGATCAGACTCAGGATCGCCAGAGTGCCAGACACGCCCCACCAAAGGTTGCGTTGTTTTGTAATGTATAGTTTCATCGTTTTATCGTGGTTTTATCGCGTGTATACCGTGTTGTAGCCCGTGTTTTCGCCTTCGAGACATCCTAGCATTCAGGGGGGGCAGGTGGAGGGGCTAAGACTTCGGCACGGGGATCGGTGGGACTGGCCTCCTCCGACCCGATCGGGACGATCGGCAGCAGGATTTGAATCCAGGCCCCTCCCGTGGCGGGATTATTTTTGGCGGTGATCTGGCCGTTATGGGCTACCACAATTTGTTTGACGATCGCTAGACCCAAGCCACAACTACTACTGTGGGGAAAGACCCTGATGGGCACGGCTCCCTGTCGTTGTCTGGCCTCATCCGCCCGATAAAAACGATCGAAAACGTAGGGGAGAGATTGGGCGGGGAACCCTGTCCCTTGATCCATAACATCTAAAATCAGGGCTGTGGGGGCTGTGCCCTCTGGCACCATCTCCGCCTGCTCCCACTCGTTAAAATTGGCCAAATTATCCGGGGCGATGGGCGTAACTAAGACCTCAATATCCCGATCGGGGGGGCTGTATTTAATAGCATTGTCTAGGAGGTTCAACAGCATCCGATAGAGCTTTGCTCCATCCCCTTGCATCACCAGGTTATCCGGGCCGATATAGAGAAGATGGGCTTGTTTGTGCCGATTTAAGGGAACCAGGGTTTCCCAGGCGGAATAGATTTGCTCCACTAAGTCCGTTGGCTCTAGGTTAAGCCCTGCTTCCGTCAATGGATCCTGAGCCGTACCAGCGGAGGTTTTCACCCGATCGAGTTGGCTCAAGTCCAGCAGGTCCTGCACGACGCTGCTGAGGTTAATCACTTCGTTGAGCAAGCGCTCCACCCAGGATCGCAGGTTACCATCCACCCGATTTAAAACGGTTTCCGCCACGAGGCGGATGGAGGTGAGGGGGGTTTTCAGTTCGTGGGCCACATCGGAAACCCAGCGGTTTTGCTGCTGTTGCAGGGTAACCACCTCGTAGCGATCGTCTAGAAATACCCCCACTTGACCCTGAGCCAGGGCAAAGGCTTGGCCCCGCAGGTACAGGGGACGCTCGATCACGGGATTGGCGGGATCCTGACGGACAGAATTCACCACCCATTCCTGCTCTTGGTACTGGCCGGTGGCGCGGGTGCGTTGAATCAGTTGATCCAGGTCGTAGGATCGCATCCATTCCAACAGGAGCCGAGGCTGGGTGAGGTCTGGCGGAAGCACTCGTAACACTTTGGCGGTGGCCGGACTGCACCACAGGAGGTAGTTGTCTGCATCCACCTGTAAATAGGCCAGGGGCAAATGGGTCAAGAGATCCTGCAAATCCTGAAGGGCGATCGTCTTTTGTTGGAGTTCCGTGGTCAGGCGCTGAAGATCCTGTTCCTGCTGTTCAATTCTGTGCAGCAGTTGGTTTTCTAACGACCAAAGTTTTGGCCACTTTAGGGGCACAGCAAATTGTCTACCCTGAAAGCGCCGAAAACGATCGACCTGTTGCCATCGGTAGATAACACCAATGCAAAGCCCCACGACTAGACCCAAGACAAAGGGAGTGATCACGAACCCTAACCCAACTGAGGAATCTTAACCAAAACGATAGCCAAACCCACGAACCGTTTGTAGATATTTGGGATGACTGGGATCGGTCTCTAATTTTTCCCGAAGCCAGCGAATATGCACATCGACGGTTTTACTATCTCCCATAAAATCCGGGCCCCACACCCGCTCTAGCAGTTGCTCTCTCGACCACACCCGGCGGGGATGGCTCATGAACAGTTCTAAAATCCGAAATTCTTTGGGAGATAGGTTAATATCTTCCCCGGAAAGGGTGACCCGGCACTCCTGGGGATAGAGAAAAATATTTTGATAGCGGATCACCTGAGCGGTTTCTTCTGCCTGGAGGGTGCGGGAGCGGCGGAGCAAGGCCCGACAGCGGGCAATGAGTTCTCGCATGCCAAAGGGTTTGGTCAAATAATCATCGGCCCCGACCTCTAGCCCCACCACCCGATCCATTTCCGTACCCTTCGCGCTCAAAATCAGGATGGGAACTCTATTTTCCTGGCGGCGAATGAAGCGACATAAATCCAGACCATTCACCAAGGGCAACATCAAATCTAAAATGACCAAATCCGGTAACCGCTGGGGAACGGAAATATCGGCGGTGGTGGATTGATAAAAAAGGTCAAGGGCCGATCGTCCATCGGGTACGGTTTGCACGTCGAAACCTTCTTCCTGAAGGGCCAGACCAACGGTTTCACGAATCAGTTCTTCGTCTTCAACAACTAAAATACGAGTCAAGTTCTTCACCGGGGATAGGGGGAGCGAAGTAGCGCAGCATAGAGGAACCCTGAAGGCAAGGGAACTGGCAATTGACTGGGAGAATAACCTAACTGATTATACTGCAAGAAGAACGATTGAGGAAGATGAAATGTGACCGGGATGGGAAAATTAGCAACTATCAACAACGGTGAGCAACTATTGGCAACCAACTGGCAACCCAATAAACAACCCAATGAGCAACTGAACGGCAGTATTCTGGGAGCAGTTCAGGACTATACTAAACCCTAAGGATCGTGAATTAAATAAACCGGAAAGTTCAGGGTTAAACCACAAAGGCACAAAGAACACAAAGGCATTCCTACGGGGCTTCTGTGTCTTTGTAGTGAAATTCCAGGTTATAAAGTCCGCATTCCTAA
>DALYGI010000184.1:0-8115 GCA_031971595.1 Prochlorotrichaceae cyanobacterium CTOTU29312 | reverse complement strand
AACAAAACGATATTTTGTATCCTTATGATACCGTTTGAATTTAAAATTGCTGGTAGGGCGACTTTCCTTATTAACTTTGGATAATGCCATTAATCTATCATATACTTGAGCTAATTGAGGGTTTGGCAGCCTAACACACGAGACTTTTCCCTGATAGGCAACAGTTTGGGGATTTGTAACAAAATATTGCGACCGCATAACTGTCTCAGAAGTCCGATCGCTGTTCCAAAAAATGAATGGGATTCCACTTTTGGGGGCTCAATTGCTCTATGGCTGTGGATTGCGGCTGATGGAAGGGTTGAGGTTTCGGGTTAGATGAACACATTTCCCACCGAACTCCTTTAGAATGTTCGGCGTGAGTTTCACTTTTTGGCTCTTTCCATGGTGAATCAGAAGAGGGGATGGACAACGTGGATTTTCCGGCTGACGATCGCAGCGATCGTGGGTGTTGCGGATGGAGGGCTTCGGGCAGAGGCTCAGTCCGGTAATGGGCAGTCTGGTAATGGACAGCCCTTAAATCCGATCGTTGAGGTAGGTATTGTTCAACGGTTTGGGCAAGAGCCCACGGATCGGCTGACTTTGACGGCTCCCAGTGGCGATCGGCTGCGGGTGGTGTTTCCTGATGGGGGGGGAACGAAAACCCTAGAGAGCGATCGGGTGGTTTTAGAAGTGCCCCGCTTTCCCCAAAGCCCCGTGCTAGAGGAACGGGTGGTGTTGAGCAAACATCGCAGTTTTGAAAGTGCGGAGGCCAGTGGCCAGGTGTGGCAACAGCGCGGCATTCCCGTTGAGCTTGCCCAACCGGATACCTGGGAAGTGTGGGCGAAACGATCGGTTTATTCTACCCCTCTGCTCCGTCGTCTGTTGTTGAAGGATCTTAAAGCTCAGGGGCATGGGGAAGTCTTTTTAACGAGCCAGGTGCAAACCCAGAAAAATCAGGCTACTTGGGTGGTGAATGGCTATCGCTACCATCGGGACAGTCTACAGGTCGCCAGCAGCACCGGACTGATTTTGGTGGATGACGTGCCCTATCCCGGTAGCCTTGAGCTTCAGCCCAATAGCTACGGCTCCTATACCCTGGTCAATGACGTGACGATCGAAGATTATCTGCGGGGGGTGGTTCCTTACGAAATTGGGCCAGGGGCTCCGCCCACGGCCGTAGAAGCCCAAGCGATCCTAGCCCGCACCTATGCCCTCCGCAACCTGCGCCGCTTTGCGATCGATAATTATCAACTCTGTGCCGATACCCAGTGTCAGGTTTATCGGGGCTGGCTAGAGCCCTTTCCCCTTGCGGATCAGGCTATTCGCAACACGCGGGGCTTAGTCTTAACCCATGGAAATAGCCTCGTGGATGCGGTGTACTCCTCTACCACGGGGGGCGTGACCGCTGCCTTTGAGGATGTGTGGGATGGGGAGCCTCGTCCTTATTTGCAGCCGGTGGTGGATGCCATGGCGAATCGGTGGGATTTGAGCCAAAAACCCCTCTCCGATGAGGCGAATTTCCGGTTGTTTTTGCAACAAACCCAGGGCTTTAATGAGGTGGGGTGGCGACATTTCCGCTGGCAAATTCCGGCAACCCTGCAAACCTTAAAAGCCGATCTGAAAGCGTATTTAACCAAGCGCAAGCACCCTCAAGCGAACTTTGAGACTATTGTGGATCTCAGGGTGCAAAAGCGAGCCCTAGGGGGACGGGTACAGGAATTGGTGGTTAATACAGACCAAGGGGCGATCGTTTTGCAAAAGGATCAGATCATCCAGGCCTTGAGTCCCCCCAATAGTTTGCTGTTTTACGTGGATCCCATCAAAGACCCTAACCAGAAGCTCACAGGCTATACCTTTGTGGGGGGTGGCTTAGGGCACGGGGTAGGGATGAGTCAAACCGGATCCTATCATTTAGCGGATTTGGGGTGGTCTAGTGCCAGGATTTTAGCGTTTTACTATCCCAACACAGAACTTAAGCCCCTAGAGGCTAGCTTGCTTCAATAATCCCTTGAATTAGCAAAGGAAATGCTGACAATTGGTAAGATTGTTCCTCAGGAAATTTGATTCCTCAGGTAAATTTATTCCTCTGCGTTGTCTTAAGGACTCCCGAAATGCTCTCCCCTACTTTCACCTCAGTGCTAGCGATCGTGGTTGCACTGGCCAGCCTGTTCCTGTTTCTCATTAGTTTTATTGCCCCTCGGCTTTACCGAGCCCAGGATCTTTGGTGGAGTGGAGTAGGGCTGTTTTATGCCCTGGTCTTGTGGTTTTGTTCTGCCCAAATTCGCGGAGCCGTCCTCCTCGGAACGATCGCCAGTGTGTCCCTCTTGGGCTGGCTCAGTACCCAGGTCTATCTCAGCCGTTGGGCTCTGCTTACCGATGCAGAAAAAGCGGGGGGATCCTTAAAACAATTCCAAGCCTTGGGTCAACAACTACACCGACTACTAGAGTCTCGCCCTAGCCAAGCGGCTGCCCCAGAAACGGCCACTCAAACCCCAGAAGCGCCCCAAGCTGATCCAATCTCTAAAAATACTGGAACCAAAACCGGCAAAGTGCGCTGGGTACGCCCCGAAAAACCCCAGGATGCTCCGGTGCAGCCTCAGGCAGATGCGCCACTTTCTGATCCTTCCTTAACCGATACCCCCATAACCGATTTACCCAAAGACTCCCAGGCGATCGTTGATACTCCTCTAGAAACCGCCGCTCCTGCCGAAACATCAGAGCCGATCCAACCCCCAGAGCCGATCGTCCCGTCCGAGAGTCAACCCGCAGAAACGATCGTTAGTCCCTCAGCGGAGCCGCCCCTAGCGCCAACAGTGAAAACCGTAGACGAATGGGACGAAATGGAAGCTGATCTAGAGGAGGGTGTAGAAGACGGTGTAAAAGAGGCAACCTCTGAAAAGCCCCCAATTCCCTCCGGTACCCCAAAAGCTGAAGCGAACGCTCAGACCGAAGCCAAGACAGGGGTGGTCAAACGTATTCAAAACTTTTTCCAAGGACGCAAGAGCCACGGCAAACGCTTTGTCCGTCCTGAGGATGAGCCCGTGGTGCCATCCAAACCCGCCCCTCGTCCAGAACCCTCCGCCAACTCCAGCGTAGAAACCGCCCCCCCAGAGCTTTCCGAACTCCCCACCCCAGAAACGATCGAAATTCCAACGAATCTAACCCCAGATCCTATTTCTGAGATTGCCGCCATTCCAGAACCCTCCGAAACCGAGAATACCCAAAAACCTTTAGCCGCCTCAGAATCCTCTAACGTTTCTGAAGATCCAACTCTTAACGTCAGTCTTGAAGACGTAGCCCCTGAAACGCCTGAAGATGTAGCTCTTGAAGATGTAGCCCCTGAAACACCTGAAGACGTAGCTTCTGAAACACCTGAAGATGTAGCTCTTGAAACCCCTGAAGACGTAGCGCCTGAAGCATCTGAAGACGCAGCCTCTGAAGTGCCTGAAGATGTAGCTCCTGAAACACCTAAAGACATAGCGCCTAAAACATCTGAAGAGATCACCCCTGAAGATATAGCGCCTAAAGATATAGCGCCTAAAGATGGAACCCCAGAAACGATCGAAACCACAAATACATCTGCGGTAGAGCCATCTGCGGTAGAGCGTGGTTAGTGGCAAGTGATGAGTGATTCATGGCAAGAGGGAAATCCTAAAACTCAACCCTTCCACTCCCCCTTCAACACTCAAAACTCAACACTCAAAACTCCCCACCCCCTTCCGTCATGCTGGAATCTAACCAACTGCTCCATCTGTTGCAGGGCGTTGCCCAGGGGCAAGTCTCCCCAGAAACCGCCCTCGATCGTTTAAAACATTTAGATACTCAATTAGTCTCAGACTTTGCCCGGTTGGATCACCATCGATCGCTACGGACAGGCTTTCCAGAGGTCATTTGGGGTCAAGATAAAACCCCGGATCAGATTGCCAAAATTATCCACGCCATGCAGTCCCGCCAAGGAATTGTCATGGCCACTCGCATTAGCCCAGAAGTCTATGGCCAGGTACGCCAACAGGTGCGGGACTTGCGCTATTTTCCCCTGGCCCGTATTTGTGCCCTCTTGCAACAATCCCCCCCAGCCCAACCCGGAACGATCGGTATTCTCACTGCCGGAACGTCCGATCTACCCGTGGCAGAGGAAGCCGCAGTGACCGCAGAATTATGTGGTTTTCAAGTCCATCGCCTCTGGGATGTGGGAGTAGCGGGGATTCACCGCCTGCTGCAAAACCGAGCCATTCTCGATCGGGCGGATGTGTTGATCGTCGTTGCGGGCATGGAAGGGGCGCTGCCCAGTGTGGTGGCAGGTTTAGCGGACTGTCCGATCGTTGCGGTTCCCACCAGTGTGGGCTATGGTGCCAGCTTTGCGGGGTTGGCTCCGTTGCTGACCATGCTCAATTCCTGCGCGGCGGGGGTGGGGGTGGTGAATATTGACAATGGCTTTGGGGCGGCTATTTTAGCGGGGCAGATTTTACGGACGGCACACCGCTTAAACCCTGTTGGGAGCGATCGTTAATCCTCGGTTTTCGGTGTTTTCTGACCATCCTGGCGATTTTTCAGGCGATTTTTCAAAACCATGAATGTTCCCATTCCCCCCAACCCCAACAACAGGACGATCGCCCCTAACCCTATCAAAGGCAGAGATTGATTTAAGGTTGGTTCTGAGAGTGGAGGGGCCAGATCTGGGGATCCAGAAGTCTCAGAAGCGATCGGTTCTGGGGGCTCTGGGGATTCGGTTGCTGCTGGTGGATCGGTCTCTCTGTCTGCGGCCTCTCTGTCTGCGGTCTCCGTTGGGGTTCCGGTTGCTACTAGAATTTGATTTTTGAAGGTAAAGGGCGAAAACGTTGCCCCGGTTTTAGGACTACCGCTGAGTTCTAGCAGGTATTGCCCCCGATCGGGAAAAACCACCTCCGCCCCTGGAATGCCTGTGTATTGCTCCGCAGAAATGGAGGTTAACTCTGGCTCTAGGAGGGGTTGGGTTCCTGGGGGAACACTCCAAATTTTGAGGGTGCAGTCACAATCGGCCAGGGGAATCACCTTTCCTCCCGATCGGGTGAGGGCAACCCAGACCTGGGCAGGTTTTCCCGCTTCTGGGGCGTCATTCGGCTCAACGTGCCAGGTGGCGGCAATTTGTCCCTCTACTTCCGTTTCGTGGGCTTGCAGCATCCTGTCGGCCAGGGGGGCGGTGATCCCCAACCAGACCACGGTTCCCCCCCAGATGCAGCGGGTGAGGGAACGGGTTAGGCGGTGGGTTAGCCCATAAGGTAGCCAGCCAGTGAGCCTAGCGTTAGGAGTGTTGATCGGGGAGTTCATAAAAACCTTGTAAGAGACAAAATGACCAAAATCTCCGCCACCGCAAGAGTAAAATCACCACGGCGATCGTTCCTAGGCCTAAGCTGGCTAAGGTGCGAGACCAGGTAACCTGAAAACTGCCAAGATAATGGGATCCCAAGAGCAGGGTATGGGCGATCGCTAGGATAAAAATGGGGACTACCAGTAGGTGCAACTGTCGCCAGTATGGCCCCAGTTGGCGCTGGGCTCCATCAAAGCTGGTGAGGGTGAGGGGCACCATCAGGGAAATGGAACCGATACCAGCCCAAGCCCCCACCTGAAGAATGGGCAGCAGAAAGGGCAGGGCTTCCACACTCCACCCCATGGTAATCATGTGGAAAATGTGGGCGAGGGCAAACAAAAAGGCACTCACCCCTAGGATCCGCCGGTAGTGGAGGGGGGCTTTCCAGAGGCGATGGAGCGGACGGGCCAGCAGCACAATCATTAAACACAGCAGAGACAGGTAGCCGGTGTAGTCCCCAATGCCCCCATTGCGGAACAGGGTCAGCAGCCCAATGGCGATCGTAATCCAACCTCCTAAACGAAATAACTGGCCAGACCGATCGCGGCTCATCAAAGCGGTGGTCATGCCCACCCCCAGCATCATGGGCAGGGTTCCCAAGCCAAAAGCCAGCATGGACAATCCCCCAACCCAGAGATTCCCCGTTTCTGCGGCCTTAATTTGGGCGGCATAGAGGAAGCCACAGGGCATTAGCCCCCAGGTGAGCCCCAGGAGCAGCGGAGTCCACCATTGCTTTTGTAGGGATAATTGCATTAACGCCCGGTTCAAAGCCTGATGCAGTTTTTCCTGAAGCATGGGGTTCAACAAGGGCAACCGAGGCAGAAGCGTAGGGCTAATCTGTACCATTCCGAACCAGATCAGCATTCCCCCGGTCAACAAGGACACCCCTCGGCGTAAACCGCTACCAATGCCCGCTAACTGTCCCCCCGCAATTAACACCGATCCCAACGCGCCAATGCCTGCCCCCACCAGGGCATAGCTGAGAATACGTCCAATATTTAAAAGGAGGTGAAACCAAAACTGCTGTTTGCGGCTGACGGTTTCGGTCTGGGAAGACAGGGAAAACGCGGCGGTAATGACCCCACACATCCCAGCACAGTGGCCAAAACTCCCTAAAAAACCAAGACCCATTAACAGCAGTAACTCTACCATGACAAAAACGATCGAGAGGGCACCGGGAGATGCCTGGAGGACAGTGTTGAAGTCAACATCAATTTCAACATTGATTTCAATATGGATTTCAACATGAAGTTCAACGTTCAGTTCAACGTTCAGTTCAACGTTAATTTCAGCGTGGATTCAGCACAGGAATCCCAGAGCCAAACCAGAGCTAAACCACTATACGCTTTAGGGAACCTCCATTAATAGCCGTGAAGAATAGGGATTTCGGCGGGTTTCCATTGGCGGTTTCCAGGTTTGATTTTCTGGATTGATTGATTGATTTCCTGGATTGAGTGGAAATCTGGAGAGTCAGGTGGGCGGTAATTCCAGGGGCAGGGGCCCCCATAGACCTTTGCGGAAGTCGTTGAGTAATTTCTGGGCCACCCGCTCTCGATCGTTTTGAAACTGTTGGTGTGCTAATTCATGCAGATAGGTTTCCCCGGTGCCAATTTCTAACCCCAGGCCATAACGATCGCTCAGGGTCTGGGTTGAAACCAGATCACTCTGGGACTGCAACGCCTTGAGATGATCCAAAAGGGCCGCGGCCACCCGTTGATGATCGTAGGCGGCTTCTCCAATATCATCACAAAAGGCAAGCTTGAGGGCCGCCATTTGATCCGGCAGTTTGGAGGGCAAAACCCCTGGCGCATCTAATAAATCTAAGCTGGCCCCCACCCTCACCCAGCGTAGCTGACGGGTGACCCCTGGACGGCGGGCACTTTCCACCACGCGCCGCTTGAGAAGGCGATTAATCAATGCGGATTTACCCACATTAGGAAAGCCAATGACCACCACCCGCACGGCCCGGGGAGTCATCCCCCGCTGTTGCCGTCGTTCATTCATGGCCGTACCCGCCATCTCCGCAGCCCGACACACCATCTCCACCCCCTTACCATGCTGGGCATCGGTAAAAAAAGCGGGGCTACCCTGAGCTTTAAACCAGTGGAGCCAAGCGGTTTGAGCTTCCGGGGGAATCATATCCATGCGATTGAGCACTAAGACCCTTTCCTTAGAAGCAATCCAGCGATCGATTTGGGGGTGACGAGTGGCCAGGGGAATCCGAGCATCCCGCACCTCCAACACCGCATCTACCCGATTCAACTGCTCCAACAATTGACGTTCGGCCTTGGCAATATGGCCGGGATACCATTGAATTTCAGGGGTAGACATAGGAACCTAAACGGGTTTGACTCCCTCGGCGGTAACCTCTAGACCTAAATTACGGGTTAACAGGGCTTCCAAGGTATCCCGTCCCTGAAACCCCTCAATCCGTTCGTGGACAGAGCCCCCATCGAAAATCAGTAAGGTGGGTAAGGTGGTCAACCGATAGGTATTGGACAGGCGAAAATTTTGATCCGCATTGATGGTCACACACTTAACCCGATCGGCGGCCATGGACTGAAGGCGCACTAAAATAGGATCCACCAAGCGACAAACCCCACACCAGGGAGCCCAAAAGTTAACAATTACGGGCGTAGGGGCGATCAAAACTTCTTGCTCAAAGGTTTCTTCCGTAACAGCTAAAAGCATTTTTTATGAAAATTTTATAAAAACAGTATGGGGATCATGCTACCAGATTATGGTAAGCCACAACCGCTTCGGGCTTCGGGAATTCGGGAATACTGAGG
>DALYGI010000183.1:0-8212 GCA_031971595.1 Prochlorotrichaceae cyanobacterium CTOTU29312 | reverse complement strand
GACGATCAGATTGTTCCCGATCGCGCTCCCGTTCAAGGCGTTGCTCTTCCCACTTACGAGCGTCTTCAAGACGCTGTTCATCCCACTTACGGTTTTGTTCTTCCCACTTACGAGCATCTTCAAGACGCTGTTCATCCCACTTACGGTTTTGTTCTTCCCACTTTAAGCGTTGCTCTTCCCACTTACGAGCATCTTCAAGACGCTGTTCGTCCCACTTGCGGTTTTGCTCTTCCCACTTACGGTTTTGTTCATCCCATTTCAAGCGTTGTTCTTCTCGATCCCGTTGTAATTCCGCTAAGATACGGTCAAAACGATCGCTAAATTCGTCCCTAGGGGTGTAATACTCTGACACCGTTCTGAGAATAAAATCCCGAATTCCTGGATCTTCGGCAATCAGGTGCGGTAATTCTCGTTGAATTAAGTCTCGGATTTCTGTTTCTACCATGACGATTGTTGGAGAATTTGAGAATTTGGGAAGAAGTAGAGGGGAAGTCTTTTTTGATTATACATCCCGGTTTCTGGGGATAGCATCAAGAAATGGGGCTTCGTTCTACAATAAACCGGGATCCTGCTGCGGTAAAATACTGAGGCACTTCTCTAGCAGTGGGGACGCTCAGTTTTGGCTATTGAACTCCGTAGCTACGTTTATTTAGATAATCTTCAGTCTCAACACGCCGCCTTCATTGGTACTGTAGCGCAGGGTTTTTTGCCATTACCTGGAGATGCTTCTCTCTGGATTGAGGTGTCACCAGGGATTGAAATTAATCGTATTACTGACGTGGCTCTGAAAGCAGCGGTGGTGCGTCCGGGGGTGTTGTTCATTGAGCGCCTCTATGGGCTACTGGAAATTCATGGCAGTAAACAGGGGGATGTTCATGCGGCAGGGAGAGCCATTTTACAATCCCTAGGGGTGACCACCCAGGACTGCCTCAGACCCCATATTGTCTCTAGCCAAGTCATTCGCAACATTGACCCTCACCAAGGGCAATTGGTGAACCGCAACTGCCGAGGGCAAATGCTCCTTTCTGGACAGACCCTTTATGTGATGGAAGTACAGCCTGCGGCCTATGCGGCCCTAGCCGCTAATGAAGCGGAAAAAGCTGCCTCTATTAATATTTTGCACGTTACAGCGGTGGGCAGTTTTGGTCGTCTATACTTAGGGGGAGAAGAGCGAGATATTTTAGCCGCAGAGCGATCGTTGCTGGCGGTGCTGAAATCCTTACCGGGCCGATCGTTACCGAATCAAGAGAAAAAAGAATAACTTTAGCGTATGCTCACCAAGGCTCACGGAACAAATGCTCACCGAACAACTCAGTTTATGATGCTGTGCTGGGCAGCGTCCCTCTTGGCGGTGTTACCCATCCCTTGGGCTCGTTTGCTCTCTGGAATGACCTTGCACAGTATTGCCGCTAGTGCGGGTGGGACAACCGCCTATGTGGTCACCGAGCCTCCCCTTTCCCCTCTGCGCCTGTCCTCTGCCACCGCCCCCCTGTTTTTTAATCGGCTAGAGGTGTCTTGGGCAGAACTTTGGCGTAATCATCATTGGCAGTCCCCCGCTTCAGCGGACACCCCCGCCGAAATTTTGGCCCGCAATCAGCAAGCCTTAGCCCAGCAACCGGAATTAATTGTGGATCTGAGCGATCGTCGATTGTATGTCTATCAAGGAAAAACCCTGGAAAAAGCTTACCCGATTGCCATTGGGCAGGTGGGATGGGAAACCCCCAAAGGTATTTTTCAGGTGATGGAGATGAAAAAAGATCCGGCTTGGATTCATCCCATCACGGGCAAAGTGGTTGCTCCGGGGGATGAAAACCCCCTAGGGGAAGCCTGGATTGGCTTTTGGTATAACGAGGGCTATCATATTGGCTTTCATGGCACTGCCCAAGAAGCGGAAATGGGTCAGGCTATTTCCCACGGCTGTGTTCGCCTCCGCAATGGGGACATTTTGGAGTTATACGATCGGGTGGAAGTGGGTTGGGTTGTCACGGTTCGGGAATAGATTAATCTGGGGGTTCAAGGATCTAATCTAATCTAAAGATCTGGATCAATACCCAAAGCCCTTAACTTAGCGGCTAAATATTCAGCCCGTTGTTGTTCCCGTTCGGCCCGCTGCCGTTCAATGTCGATCGCTTCTTCGGGTAATGGGTATGGGTTTCCAGACTGATCAAACCAGGTTAGCCACTCCTGTGATACACCGGACAAAATGCCTTGATTGATGCCAATGCCTAACCCTATTTCCGGTAACCAAAAAGGGGCGGATTGGGACGATCGTTGGTATTGATGATTTTGTAGAGCATACAATTCTAATTTTTGGTGCTTACGGCGACCTTCTGGGTTGTATACCAGATAATAAAGAACCCCTAGATTGCAGTAAATATCCAGCTTTTTATCGTATTCTCCCCCGTAGGTTTTCGATAAATACTCCAGGGCAAAAATCGGTACGATGTTCTTTTCTTCTGCCAAAACATAGCTTCTGCGCCCCCATTTTCCCTTACGGCGCGTCACCCCCAAGGCTAAAAAACCATCCGGTACGATCGTGGGGGTTCCTTGACGTTGGCCTTCCCGATCGTAAATACCCATATCTACCCCAAAAAACCAGTCCTGACGATCGCTCCAGAGTTGGGCAAGGGTTGAGCGAAGCCCATTGGGAATGTCATTTTGTCCTTCATTGTCCACAGGGGTATCGTCGGAGTCGGGGAGGTCTTCGGAGCCGGGTAAAATCTCGTTTGCCCACGGGGTATCTAGGGCTTTATCCCCTGGGGGATCGGCAAGTACCTCAACCGGGCGGGGGGCGATCGTCATCGGTCTGACCTCCAACGAAGATAATGAGGATCCAGTTTTGTGGCGAAATTCAGGCTAAGTTAGGTCTAAGGGCTAAGGTCTAAGACTCCGGCTGCGATCGTTCTCGATTTTGAATAAAATCCGAAGGGTTAAGCCCAGAGAGGAACTCCCGAAACGCTTCTCGCTCCTGTTCATCCGCTTCATGGTTCACAGGAATGGAGGCATCTGCCACCACTTCTTCCATCACCCAAATGGGAGCATCTAACCTTAAAGCCAACGCGATCGCATCACTGGGGCGGGCATCAATTTCTTTCACATCCTCCCCCTTACACATTCTGAGGATGGCAAAAAACGTACTGTCCTGTAGGGAATGAATGATGACTCGCTCTAAGGTCATTTCCCAAACCTGGAGCATATTAACCAGTAAATCGTGGGTGAGGGGACGGGGAGGGGCTTGGCGCTCTAGGGCCAGCATAATAGCCCGTGCCTGCTCTTGACTGATCCAGATAGGAAGCGCACGGCGATCGGTGGTATCTCGCAACAAAACGATCGGAGCGCGAGTTGCAGCATCCAACGCAATTCCGGCGACTGTCATCTCAATCATCAAACCCTCCTGGGGGAGTCAAAGCCCATAGTCACTGCTCGGAGGAAGACCATCGATCCACCCAAGCCATTCAGTCTAGTTTAATCTGGACTGGGGTTTCTGCTCAAGATCTAGGGGCAATCCAGAACGTCCCAGTCCCAAGATTTAGGATAGGACTATCTTAAGTCAGAAACGATCTTCCAGAGCAGAGCAATTTTCATTTTTAGGGGATAGGTTACAGGGGACAGGGGATAGGTTAGAGGGGATAGGGGATAGGTTAGAGGGGATAGGGGATAGGTTAGAGGGACAGGGGATAGGTTAGAGGGGACAGGGGATAGGTTACAGGGGACAGGGGACAGGTTACAGAAAACAAGGAGTTTTGAATTCAAAACCATTCCCCTAGTTCCCCCTATTCCCTAACCCCTATTCCCTAACCCCTAAAGATACCCGTTACTTTCCAAGTAGGTCACAATCTTCCCAACGCTTTCATCCAGACTTTCAAGATCCGTGCGGCATTCAACTTCTGGGCTAAGGGGGGCTTCGTAGGGATCGTCTATGCCCGTGAAGTTTTTGATTTCTCCTGCCCTGGCCCGGGCGTATAACCCTTTTACGTCCCGGCTTTCGCACACATTCAGGGGGGCGTTAACATACACTTCCACAAAATCCCCGATCGTTTCCCGTACTTCTTGGCGGATGGCGCGGTAGGGTGAAATGGCGGAAACTAGTACCATGACTCCGTTACGGGTGAGCAGGTGGGCCACAAAGCCAATGCGACGAATGTTAATATCCCGATCTTCTTTGCTGAAGCCCAACCCCTTGGTGAGGTTTTCCCGGACAATATCCCCATCGAGCCGTTCCAGTTTGCAGCCCCGCTCCCGAAGGACAATTTCTAAGGCATTACTAATGGTGGTTTTGCCGGCCCCACTAAGCCCTGTAAACCAGAGGGTTACACCGCGTTGAGTCATGAGTTCTAATGTTAAGTGCTAATTATTGCCTGTGATCAGCCTATCGCAAAGCGGCCCCTCAGGAAACCGATTCTAGGCGCTCTGATGGTTCTGAGGTTTCTAGGCGCTCTAGCTGACAGTAGGGGCGGCTAAAGCTCAGGGGGAGTTCTAGGTGATGCTGTTGTAAAAAGGTCTGATCACTGAGAATCTGGGGGGTGGGGCCTTGGCGCACCAGTTGCCCTTGATTGAGGACGAGGGTACGATCGCAAACTTCGAGGGCGAGATCGAGGTCGTGGGTGGCAATCACTTGGGTGAGGGGCAGGTGTTGGAGGAGTTGAATCAGTTGGCGACGGGAGCGGGGATCCAGGTGGGCGCTGGGTTCATCAAAGACGATCACTTGGGGCTGCATGGCCAGGACTCCGGCAATGGCGACCCGTTGTTTTTCGCCGCCGGATAGGTGTTCAGGACTGCGGTGGCCATATTCAGCGGGATCCAGCCCGACGGCATGGAGGCAGTGATGACAGCGATGTAGTAATTCCTTACCCTGTACCCCTTGATTCATAGGGCCAAAAGTGACATCTTCCCAAACGGTGGGCATAAAAAGTTGGTCGTCAGGGTTCTGAAAGACTAGCCCCACAAAGTTCCGAATTTGCTGGAGGTTATCCGGCTCTAGGGGATATTCGCCAATAGTGATGCTGCCCGTTTGGGGAAACAGCAGACCGTTCAGATGGAGCAGCAAGGTGGATTTACCGGAACCGTTCGCGCCCACCAAAGCCACCCGCTCACCTGCCGCGATCGTGAAGCTGAGGTCTCGTAGGGCCTGGGTGCCGTCCCCGTAGGTATAGCTGAGGTTGGTGATGGTAATGGGGTTGTGATGCATCGAGGCTTTAGTGGAATTGAGAATTGAAAAATTGAGAATTAAAAATTAGGAATTAGGAATTGGAAATTGGGGGTTGGGAATTGCGATTTAAGTGCCAAGATCCCCGGTTTCTGGGGAATAGGATCAAGAGATTGGCCTTCGCTCTAAGAGAACCGGAGATCTGAAGAATAGTTAAGTTAGTTGCACATCGCGTTAATTCAGGAAGTATGCACATTGTCCCAGGATGATGAGGGCGACTAGGAAGCTTAGGGCGATCGTGTCTGGATGGGTCATCTGAAAGGCTTTGTCTGTGGGGAGGGTGCCCTGATACCCCCGCGCTAACATGGCTTGGTACACCCGATCGCCCCGTTCATAGGAGCGAATAAATAAAGATCCCATCATGTTGCCGATGATTTGGCGCTGTCCTTGGGGACGGGCCATTAAATTCCGGGAGAGGGCGGCTCGTCGCATGGTGCTAAATTCCGTAATCAGTACGGCGAGATACCGATACATGGAGGCCATGATCGCCACTAGCAAGGGGGGGGTTTTGAGCCAGGTGAGTCCCTGAAGTAAGTCCGACACGGAGGTGGTGAGGGTGAGGATGTTGAGCATGACTAAGCTTAGGAGGGCCTTGAGGCTGACGCTGCCTAAAATAATTAAGCCTTCACGGGTGATGGTCAAAAAGCCCCACTGCCAGAGAAGGGTCTCGCCGCTGTGGAAGAGGGTACCCAGGAGGACAACCCCCACAAAACTGGCTTCTAACACAACCCGTTTGACTAATTCCCCTAGGGTGACCTGGCTGATGAGAATCAGAACTCCTAGCCCTAGTCCATAAATGCCCCAGGTAAGCCATGCCCCCGTGGGGGTTAGGGCGCTGGCAAAAACAAAGCCAAGGGCGCACAGGAGCCGGGTTTGGGGGACTAAAGCGTGCCACGGGGTACACCGATTCCGATCTAGGTCGAGGTGAAGGCGCTGGTGGTCTAATCCCATTAGTCTTGACCTCGATCGTTCCTACTGGGATCGGCTTCGATCGTTTGGGGGATGGGAATTTCTTGGGGGGATTTGATTAATAATTTGCCCATGCCCCAGGTGAGCCCAAAGACAACCAGGGTTCCCACAATTCCGGCTAGGGGTGTGGCGATCGGTTCGGGGACACCTCGGAGAGCATATTCATCAAACACGGCATAAAAAGGAAGTTGATGGGCGGGGGGATTGTCTTGGGCTTTGGTATCAAAACCCTGATCCTGGGCAACCCGATCGAGTCCATCGGGGTTAGGGCTGGCAAAGGGGGAGACGACTCCGGCTAGAAACAGGGCCGCACCGAATCCGGTCAGCCAAAAAGCGATCGTTTTTTGGGAGGGAGAGAGTTTCATGGGATGACTCTAACGATGATTCTGAAAGTCTGAAGAGTGCTGAAGGGATTAGGAAACTTGCTGAAGGTAGGGAAGGGCTTACAGCGGAGAACCGAGGGAACTAACTTTCTGGGAACCGGCACGGGGAGGGTCATAGAGCAGATCGGAACGGGTTCGCCAGACATAGCTCACGGCAATTAAGGTGATTAAGCCTTCACCGATGCCAATCATGATGTGCCAGGCCAACATGGAGGTGAGGGCCACTTGCAGGGGAACAGTATCGGACAGTACCAATTGCAGCGCACAAAGCAGAGAACCCATCACCACACTGAGCCAAGCGGTGATCGCCGTAGCCACGGCCATACTGCGCCAATTATTAAACCCAAAGAGCGATCGGAGTCCTTTGTAAAGGTAGTAACCGGCAAACGTTCCGATGAGCCCCATATTAAAAATATTTGCCCCTAAAACCGTTAGCCCGCCATCTTGAAAGAGAACTGCTTGGACAATAAAAACGATGGTCATCACTAAGGAACCAGCCCAGGGGCCTAATAAAACACCCGCCAGCGTACCCCCCAGTAAATGGCCAGAAGTCCCCCCAGGAATGGGGAAGTTAATCATTTGGGCAGCAAAAATGAAGGCGGCACAGACCCCCATCAAGGGAACAGCCCGATCGTGATAACGGCTTTGAACCTGTTTGAGGCCGAGGGCAATGAGGGCGATGGAGAGAACCCAGGTGACTAAACTGACCGGCAAGCTTAAAAATCCGTCAGGAATATGCATTGCCAAGTAGATTTGAGGGGTTAAAAAATATGGCATTGATCTAATCCAGCGTGTGTGCGAGGGGTGCGTATACCCCTACCCGTAAGTAGATTAGGTTTTAGAGCGGATTACAATCCCCATCGGGGGGATTCAAAACGGGAATTAATCTTAAAAAAATATGGACGGGGATCCATTACAGATCGGTTTACCCCTAGGGAGTGACATTGGTTAGTAGCTCAAGCTTGCGGTGTTCAGTCCGTCAGGAGTGTTAGACTTTAGAGAACTGGTTTTAACGTAGGAACACAATCTACTAAGGTGAGTTTGACAGCGGGAGTAGGTAACAGTATGAGCATTGGTCTTTTGACTCAAGAAGAGCTACAAACGGTATTATGAGAATTTTTAGTCGAGAGAGGAGAATGCGATGGTTCCTACCAACGTTAAGCTTGAGCAAAACCGAGAATTAGTGCCGGTTAGCCCCGCTACTCATGCGCTTCTGGATCAATGGGCGACCGCTACGGGTTCTGATATTTCCTCAGTTTTGGAGCGGGCTGTTGAGCAATATCGACGCTACTTATTTTTGACAGAAGCCAATGCAGCTTTTTATCGGTTGCAGCAGAACCCGGAAGACTGGGCTGAAGAAGTAACAGAGCGTGAAGAATGGGATGGGACGCTAACAGACGGAGTGGACTCATGGGACGTTTAGTAAGTCGGGGTGAAGTTTGGTTGGTAGATCTCAATCCCTTGCGAGGGCGGGAACAGGCAGGTAAGCGTCCTGGGCTGGTTGTATCCGTAAATTCTTTTAATCAAGGGGCGGCAAACCTTGTGGTTGTTTACCGATTACATCTAAGGACAAAGGAATTCCTTTTCATGTGGAGGTACAACCTCCCGAAGGCGGGCTAAACTTGCGGAGTTTTATCAAGTGTGAGGATATTCG
>DALYGI010000182.1:0-8249 GCA_031971595.1 Prochlorotrichaceae cyanobacterium CTOTU29312 | reverse complement strand
CCCAAAAATAGTAAGGCTAAGTGTTCCGAAATAACAGCCTGACCACCCGCAGCTAAACTGATTAAAACGATCCAACTGAAACCCGCAATCCATGCCGTTTTTGAACCCCAGAGGTGTTCCGCTACCCGATAACTAAAATAGGCGATCGTTGTGACTACGATCGTTCCCAAAGTGCGAACTCCTAGAAATGTTTTTCCTCCTAAAAAAATCAGAGCCGCAAATCCATACCAGAGTAACGGCGGTTTCACATCTAACACATCCGTATAGGGTAAATGTCCATCTAATACGGATTGCCCCAGGAGAATAAAAGTGCTTTCATCCCAATCAATATCTCCGTGAAAAAAATAGGGAAAACGACTGAGAAAGCTGATCAGTAGAAATACTCCCCACGGCTGCCACGGAGAGCAAGGACTTTTGAAGAAAATCGAACCCAAATCCGAGGACAGCTTTGAAAATATCCCAGACAGTTTACGGAAACAGGCACTCAAAAACGATCGTAGAGCCATGGCTTCAGAGATAGGCTTAGAGAGATGGGCTTAGAAAGGTGGGCTTGATGGACACCGATACCCAGTGTACAGGTTGAGTTACAAAAGCTAAAGTTTCGGTTGGAGGGTACCCAGAAACGGTATTGTGGTAAAGATCCTTACCTTCAACTCTAGCTTTGACCCAGCGCGTTTCCCGTTCATCTCCCCTCGTGCTCGCTGTGATTAACGGCAAGGGTGGGGTTGGCAAAACGACCACCGCCATTAACCTCGCCGCCGCTTTTTCGGAACCGTCCAAGAAGCAACAGCGCGTTATTTTAGTGGACACGGATCCCCAGGGATCTGCCCATTGGTGGTATCAGCGATCGGATGTGGATTTTGGGTTTACCGTAGAGCAGGAAACCGATCCCCAGCGCTTACAAACCTTTCACCATCGAACGGATTTTGATGTGGTGGTGGTAGATACTCCCCCCGCTTTAGGGTCAGAGTCTTTAACCGCCGTCATTGGCGCTGCGGACTATCTGGTTTTACCCACCCCACCGGCTCCCATGGACTTAGCCGCCCTCATTGAAACGGTACGGGAAGCGGTCTTACCCTTGGGGGCAAAGCATCGGGTTGTTTTAACGCGGGTGGATGCCCGCAGCCTCAAAGATGCCTTTGAAGCTCAGAACACGTTGATGGAGCTAGGGATTCCGGTGTGCAATGCCTTTGTACGCTCCTACAAAGCCCATGAGCGGTCGGCGCTAGAGGGAGTGTCGATTTTTTTATGGAAAGGTAAAAACGCCACAGAAGCCCAGGGGGACTACCGCCGGGTGGCTAATGAATTACAGCGGGAATGGAAACAGCCATGACGATTAGACGCAAGCCTAAGAAAAGTTTAGGCAATCTCCTTCGGGAAGAGGTTCAGAAGGCTAAGGAGCCAGAATCAGAGCCTTTAGGCACACCAGAACAGCCCGATCCCGCCCCCCCTCCAGAACGATCGCCCCAGGGAGAATGCCAGTCTCCAAGCCCACCTCAGAGTGTGACAGCACGGACGACCCGACGATCGCAAACTGCTGCTCAACCGGACACGACCCCGGAAATGGCTCAAGCCGAGGTTGATCAAGCTGATCGAGTTGATCAAAAGGTTGATCAAGAAGTTCCTAAAGCCGAAACGCTTCCAGATCAACTGCCCGTTGAACCTGAAGTTAACCCTGAAACAGTTGCAACTGAAACGGTTTTAACTACCACTGTTGAAACTGCCACCGTTGAAGTTTCTACTCCTACGATCGTCCCTTCCACCACCGATCTTTCCGCCCCTGAACCTTCCACAGTTTCAGAATCCACCGATCGGACACAACCAGAGTCCCCAGAGCCCATTCAATCCACCATTCACCTATCCCCCCTAACCACCATGGAAACCCCACGCCAACCCCAACCCCTGAGCATTTTGCCCCGCAGCGCAACCTTTCAGACCTTAGCCCTACCCCGTGCCTTCACCCGTCCCATTATCGATCGCCCCGCCCCCTGGGAAATTCCTCACCGCCCCCTAGTGATCACGGGATCTCCTACTTCATTTCCCACCGATTTATCCGACGAAGATCTAGGCTGGTTTGATTAGTAGGGAATAGGGGTTAGGGAATAGGGGTTAGGGAATAGTTTTGAAGTTGTTGTTTCCGCTCCTTATTCTCATAGCCCTGGTTTCTCGTAAAACAAAGCCAATCTCTATACTATGCCCCTAGAAACCGGAGATCTTGGCACTCCCAAACCTAATTCCTAATTCCTAATTCCTAACTCAACACTCAAAACTCAAAACTCAAACCTATTCCCTATTCCCTAACCAAATGTCGATCGTTTTTGACCATCAATCTGTTTTATGGACAGAAGTTTTAGAGGGATTGAATATTCAGCCTGGAGGGTATTATTTGGATGCTACCTTGGGGGGCGGGGGGCACAGTCGAGGGATTCTCGATCGTTGTGGGGATGTGCAGGTTTGGGGCATTGACCAAGACCCGGAAGCCCTGGCCGTTGCTCAGGAACGGTTAGCCCCCTACGGCGATCGGGTTCACTTCTGGCGGGGAAATTTCCAAGATTTTCAGCCCGGTGCGTTGAAATTTCAGGGCATTGTGGCGGATTTGGGGGTCAACTCTGCCCAATTAGACCAAGGGGATCGGGGCTTTAGTTTTCGTCAGGATGCGCCCTTAGATATGCGGATGAATCCGGATCAGTCTCTAACAGCAGAAACGATCGTTAATGAGTGGACGGAAACGGATTTAGCCAAGCTTTTTTATGAGTACGGGGAAGAGCGGTTTTCCCGACGGATTGCCCGACAGATTGTACAGCAGCGCCCCCTGAATCGGACTTGGGAATTGGCAGATTTGATTCGACGATCGGTGCCGGGATCCTATCGCAATGGACGTATTCACCCCGCAACCCGCGTTTTTCAATCTTTGCGGATTGCAGTAAATGGAGAACTGACTGCCCTCGATCGTTTTTTAAGTCTTGCGCCGGAGTGGTTAGCCCCTGAAGGACGGCTGGCAATTATTAGTTTTCATAGCCTAGAGGATCGTCGAGTGAAGTATGCGTTTCGAGAGTCCCCCCTTTTGCAGGTCATTACTAAAAAACCGATCGTTCCTAGCCGTGTAGAAGTGGAAAACAACCCCCGATCTCGTTCGGCTAAACTTCGTATAGCTGCCCGAAAAGAAGTTTAAGGGTCTCATCGATCGCTCTTGAAGTATAAAATGATTATAATTGACGGATTAAGTTCTTAAGAGAAATTACAATGTCAACTATTGCTGTCATTAAGGAACACATTGAGATAACGCCAGGAGTATGTGGTGGCAAACCTCGTATTGCTGGACATAGAATTACGGTACAAAATATAGCGGTATGGTACGAAAAAATGGGAATGTCTCCCGATGAAATTTTGCTGCATTATCCTAGTATCAAATTGTCTGATATTTACGCGGCTTTGGCATACTATTATGACCATAGAGAGGAAATTATAAAGCAAATTGAAGAGGACGAATCTTTTGCTCTAGAAATGAAGAAAACAACTGTTTCTCTTGTAGAAAAAAAGTTGACAAATCATCGTGAAAGATAAAATTAGGTTTCATCTAGATGAAAATATCAGCCAGGCGATCGCTAATGGTTTGAGAAGAAGAGGAATTGATGTAACAACAACTCCAGAGGAAAGCCTGATTGGTAAATCGGATGAGGAACAGTTGGCTTTTGCTGTATCCCAGAAACGAGTCATTTTTACTCAAGATACTGATTTTCTGAGGCTTCATCAGCAAGGTGTTTCTCATTATGGTATTGTTTATTGTCAAAATCTTCTTTGGGATAGCGAGGTGGACGAACTGCCCCATTGTCGATTTATCTCCGATCGTTGTTTTGCTGTATCATACCTATGTCTTCTCACGTCTATACATAAATTATCTATGGTGACCATGATCCAGAGCCACACCCTTAGGATTTTACAGAAGTACCTATCCTCCTTCTTCTTAAGCGTCTTACTCCTGTTTTCCTGGGGAAGCCTCCCGGTCTGGGCTGGTTTGGCCCCTGGAAACGCCATTACAGACGGACGAACCCTGTTACGCTATGCCTTGCCCATTCAAAATACTGATATTCGGGATGTTCAATCGGAAATTGAAGCCATTGCCGAGAACCTGAGGGGCAAGCGCTGGAGCCCCATTCGCAAAAATGTGGATAAGGCCTATCGGACGTTGCAACTGCGCCTAGGTCGCATTGTAGCAGATACCCCAGCCTCCAATCAGTCCCAGGTGAGCGATCGGTTAGAAGCCTTAAAACAACAAATCCAAGCCCTAGAGGCGGCGGTCAAGTCCGAAGATAAGGAAAAAACCTGGGAAGAACGCCGCAAAACCTTAATTGATATTGGTACGATCGAAGACTTGATGGTAGCCGGATTTCCCTACAGTATCCCCCCCGAATACGATCGTCTGCCCCGGTTGCTGGGTCGGGCTACGGTGAAATTCACCACGGACTTAGGAGATCTCACCGCCGTTTTAGATGGGTACTCCGCCCCCCTAACCGCTGGCAACTTCGCAGAATTAGTCCACCGGGGCTTTTATGATGGACTGCCCATTACCCGCGCCGAAGAATTTTATGTGCTCCAATTGGGCGATCCCCCTGGCCCTGCAACCGGGTTTATTGATCCCGCCACGGGCAAAGAGCGCACCATTCCCCTGGAACTCCTGGTTAACGGTGACAAAGAACCCATTTATGGCTTCACCCTCGAAGAATTGGGGTTATACCAAGAAAAACCCGTTCTCCCCTTTGCCGCCTTTGGCACCCTGGGCATGGCCCGTCCCAGTAACGATGTGAATGGCGCATCCTCCCAGTTTTTCTTTTATCTTTTTGAACCGGAGTTAGCTCCTGCTGGGTTCAACTTGCTGGATGGTCGTTATGCCGCCTTTGGCTACGTGGTGGAAGGCTCCGAAATTCTCGACAAACTGCAAAAAGGTGATCGCATTCTCAAGGCAGAGGTGATCTCCGGCTTAGAAAATCTGGTGGGGGGACGTTAGACTGGATGTCTTAAACTGCCTTCCAGGTTGAAACCGCTGCGAACTTTTCAGAATCCTGCCTCCCAACTCACGCTCAACTTCGGGGGCAGGCTTCTAGGAATCCTGCCAGAGGAAACCTAAGCCTATTGCTTTCAACTCAAGAAGGATGTGCATCGAAGGGCTGATTCATCACTAGATCCCTGCCCTTTTGCTCTGCGTTCATCTTGCTACTCCCTTAATTTTATGGAACCGAAGTGGAAAACCGTAGTCCGACTCTTACGGTGGGATAAACCGGCTGGTCGCTTGATTTTAATGATCCCTGCCCTGTGGTCAGTCTTTTTAGCTGCCCAGGGAAAACCTAACCCCGTACTGGTGTTAATCATTGTCTGTGGCAGTTTGGCCACCAGCGCCGCAGGATGCGTCATTAACGATCTCTGGGATCGCAATATTGATAACCAAGTGGAACGGACTCGCACCCGCCCCCTAGCAGAACGATCCCTATCCCTGCAAGTGGGTATGGTGGTGCTGTTCATTGCCCTTCTCTGTGCAGCCGGGCTAGCCCTCTTCCTCAAGCCCTTGAGCTTTAAGCTCTCCCTAGCGGCCCTGCCCGTCATTCTGCTCTACCCCGGCGCAAAACGGGTCTTCCCCATTCCCCAACTGGTGCTGTCCATCGCCTGGGGGTTTGCCGTCCTCATTAGCTGGACAGCAGTTACAGGCAGCCTCGATCTCGTGGTTTGGATTCTTTGGGGAGCCGTTCTCGCCTGGACAATGGCCTTCGATACCATTTACGCCCTAGCGGATCGGGAAGACGATCGCAAGATTGGGATTCACTCCAGTGCCATTTTCTTTGGCGATCGTGCGCCCCTGGCCATTGGTTTATGCTTTGCCCTAACCGTAGGATTACTAGGCTGGTTAGGAGTCATCCTTACCCTCAAACCAAGTTATTGGGTCACCCTCATCCTCGTGAGTTGCCTCTGGCTGTGGCAATCTCTCTGGCTCCGCAACTCCCAACCCCGTGCCAGCTATGGCAAGTTCTTTAGCCAAAATGTCTTAGCCGGGTTTGTCCTGCTAACAGGGATGATTGCAGGGGTACAGCCCTAGCGCCCCTTCCCTAGACCGATCGGGGAGGGGGGACTCAAATCAATCAACAAATCTGCAAATTCTGTTGCATTCTGGGATCTTCTCCGCTATAGTGGATAAAGTCTCAAATACAAGCCGGGATAGCTCAGTCGGTAGAGCAGAGGACTGAAAATCCTCGTGTCGGCGGTTCAAGTCCGCCTCCTGGCATATTTACAACTAACTCGCTTCCCACGGGACTAAAAAAGGGACTAACTTTTAGGCTTTTGCCCTAGAGGTAACCATTTTGGCAGTCTAGGGGGTTTCTTAAATGGGGGAAAAATTAACCCTAATGCACTCTGGTTAACTTTATAGGTAGTCAGGAAAGGAACTGCACAGGGTCAGCAGCACAGAAGCCGCCTTGAGCCGGATCGCTTCATTTTTAGAATCCAACAGACAAACGATCGTTTTCACCGCCTCTTTCTGGAAGCTCAATAAAATTGCCTGGGAAGATAGCCAGCTATCCGTGAGAAGCTCTGTAATTCTTGCCTGAACCGCTGGATCGTTATTCCATGCCGAGCAAGTTTTCTCGCATATCTCTAAGCTTTGCGCCAAGTATTTATTTGAATGTCCCACGGCTTTGCCTTGGGCAAAAAGCTCTTTTTTTTCGTCAAATTTTGCCATTTTACCCTCCAAAATCCTAAAAAAAAGGCAACCTATTTTTAATTTTAGTTTCTCTAGCGCTAGCTTGGGCTATAGCCAGTGCAATGTAAACTACCAGGAAGTACCTTGACGATCGTTTGGGACGTGCCTTGCTGTTCTGTGGGAATATCGGTAATTGTTACATTGTCATAATTACCGATATTCTCTGTCTTCCTGTCTAGTCAACTTGACACTTGTCAACTCAACTGGACGGTAAACCGATCGTAACCGCCTATAAATTTGTCGAGCTTGATTGACGTGAAACAGGGTAATTCTTCCTTGCTTAAATTCCTTCAAAAAAAACTTTTCAAGCTCTGGCCACGATCGCTTAGGATCCTCATTCAGGAGTTCAATAATCCAAAATTTTAAGCCCGCCTCGGTTACTGCTTTCACCATTTTTAACCACCTCACCTTATCACCACTAAACCGCTAAACTCTTTCTGGTGGAAGGCTTCTAGGCGTTTCACTGACTGAACAGTATTAAGTCAGCTTGAACTACAAAAAAATACCTCAACATTTACTCAAAAGCGATCGTCACCGCACCACCAAAAACCCTCTATAAACAAGGCTTTAAGGCTTAGCACTGAGACAGCAACACTAAGTGAAGAAAGGGGGCGGAGGATGTTGCCCCCGTGGAAAACCCGAACATTTTTATTATAGTACACTTTTATTTTAATTTGGTATAATAAAATGAGAAAATAAAAACTTGAGACTTTAGGCATTTATGGCAAAAATTATCAAGTTACAGGCGATCGTTTCTGACGATCTAAAACTCTGGTACAGGTGGCGATCGGCGGTAACTGGGCAAACTCTTAATGAGGTTGTCTTGGAAGCGTTAACCGCCTACAAAGATACGATCGGCGGAGAGCCGCCACAAGACGAAAACTCTAATTCAAACTGGAGACAATTACTATGCAAGTAGTTAACAATTCAATTCAAACAACCGGGCGATCGGAGTTAAAACCCTTACCCATTCTTGGGTTTTCTCCCAAGGAGCAAAATGCTTACAGTCTCACGCGGGCGATCAGGAATCTCATGTTACTCGGTGAAGGAAAACTGCCTGAGAAAACGATCGAGACTGAAGCGTCAAGCGCTCTCGAAAAACTGCTTAACCGTCCAAGCCAGGGCGGCTTACTTGTTCCCATTAACGATCTCAATTGGAACGATCGCAGCTATCAAGCCCGGCGGGACACCATGCAAGCGGGACAGGCTACCTTAGGCGGGAACTTGGTAGATACGGAATTAAGAAGCGGTGAATTTATTGAGGCCCTCAGAAGCCGTGCCATGGTTTCACGGCTAGGGGCGCGAGTGTTCTCTAATTTGAACGGAAACATTGATATTCCTCGGCAAAGCGGGACGACTACCACGTACTGGTTATCTGAGGGTGAAACGATACCGGAATCCAATATGACGATCGATCTGGTTTCCTTGCGGCCGAAGACGATCGCTTGTCTAAGGATCGTGGATTAAATAAACTGCAATTCTGGTTTGGCTGTATAGTTCCATT
>DALYGI010000181.1:0-8259 GCA_031971595.1 Prochlorotrichaceae cyanobacterium CTOTU29312 | reverse complement strand
CCCCATTCCCTGAAAATTCCTCAAGGTCTTCTACAGATAGCCCCGTAACCTGCATAATCAACTCATCAGAATTTCCCGCCGCCTTCATAGCCTGAGCGATCGATAACTTTTCCCTTCTACGTCCTTGTTCTATTCCCTGTTGAATTCCTTGCTCTATTCCTTGCTCTATTCCTTGCTGAATTCCTTGCTCTATTCCTTGTTGTAATCCCTTTTTTATCCCTTCCTTATGGGCCGTTTCCACAACCCCCACCATGTCTCGATAATATTTCAAACTATTCTCATAGGCTTGGCGATCTTCTTGGGATAAGTTGGTGATTTGAGCCGTTTCAAATAACTGCTTAAATATATTGTCTTGTAAAGAAGAGGGTTGATATTCTAAATCCGGCAAATGTTTCAGCACAAAGAGCCACTGCTCGAAATGATTATCCAACTCATCGATCGTTTTGGTAAACTTCGGCAGTTCAATATAAATAAACTTTAACTTGTCATAAAAAACATGGCACTCCTGATCTTTAAGTTCCACTATATGGAGTAAGCTCGGATCATCTTTGTGATCCTTAAAAACAAAATCCAAAATACCGATCGTATAAACCGCCTTTAGTTCATAGTTCCATTGCCTTTTTTTTGCCTGTTCTTGGATGGGAAAAGTAGCATAATATACACTTCTATCTTTAAAGTAGTCATGTTTCGCTTTTTGCATTTCTACAATAAATTTTTCCCCCGATTCAGCTTCACAATATAGATCAAAAATAGCCTTACGATCAACGGGAGTATTACCCAGGTTTTCGGTATTGCGATAGTTTAAATCCTTAACCTGATGTTGGGGCGGCAGAATAACATTTAAAAAGTCAATCAGAATCGCTTTGTTGATCTCTGTGCCAAAAAGACGCTTAAAACCAAAGTCCGTCAAGGGGTTGATATAACGATCGGTCAAAGGAGAAATATTATTCATCTTGATAAATACCCTAATTTTTAACCAGTGTGCTAATAGTAGCACAAAATGATTAAGCTTCACTACACGTCTAGAAGCTGAGAAGCTGATTGCGCCGAGATCCTAAAATTTGTGATGATATTAGCGCAAAGTGATCAGGCCTCGCCATGCAAATACCAATTGGGAAGGGGGAGCGCTAAAATCCTTATAGGCAAAAAACTTGTAAAGGAACAAAAGCTTATGACCACAGCAACGATCGACATCGGTACACTCATTACTCGCAATCCTAAGATTTGTGGCAATCGCCCTTGCATCGCTGGTACCCGCATGACGGTCAGCCGAATTGCGATGCTCTGGCAGCAGGGACTTAGCGCTGAATCTATTCAAAACGAATATCCCCATTTAGAATTAGCCAAAATCTATGCAGCCTTGGCCTATTATCATGCCAATCGTGCAGATATTGATCGGGTTTTGACCCAAGATCAGGCAGACTATGAACACTACCGCAATCTATATCAGCGATCGTTCTAACTTAAAACTTTGGTGATAATCCTGCTTGTTACAGATTTCATTTGCAGTAATCCGATCGAAAATTCGGTGCCGCTTCACAGGAATTGTTTTCGCACCATTCGTATAGATAGAGTGATTGCCGCCCTCTCTCAACAGATAGAAACTATTGTCTTCAAGGTAGCGAACGAGATCACGCCGTTTGACCGACATAATTCACCTCAAGTGACATTGGTTCGATAAGACTATGCCCTAGCGGAATCTCCTTACATTGTTCTTGGTAGGCTAATACCATCTCATTTGCGGCATCACGCAACATTAGCCTACATTCTTCTAAATCTTTACCTTCTGTGACAACTTCTGGCCACTCAACAATTTGCCCCATATACCCTGTACTGATCTCGGTATATTTAGCGGTATAGCTAATCGTAAAATTATACACACTCACTGCGCTTTATCCTCCAAACCTCAGTAAAATTGAGCCGATCGTAGCACCACGATAAGGCTACGCCATGAAAACGCCAATTGGGAAGGGGGAGCGCTAAAATTCTGGTATTTATGAGGGGGATCATGTCGCAGCTAGACGAATTACGGCAAAAACGATCGCTGATTCTGGATATTGCAGCCAAACACGGAGCCTTCAACGTGCGGGTTTTTGGTTCGGTAGACATTCTGACTGACCGGAGCATCAGCCCCTTAATACGATCGCAAGTCCTAGCCGAGGCAAAGCCACTATGAGCAATGATGACCATGCCTCGCCGTGACCTGTACCATGACACTGTTAAGAATGCCTTAGTTAAAGCAGGGTGGAGTATTACTCACGATCCGCTTATCTTGGGTGATACAGAACTTCGGGTTTATCCTGACCTTGGGGCACAAAGAAAAATGACCGATCGAGGCACACGTACCCTGGCGATCGAAATTAAGGTGTTCGGGACAATTGGAGAGCTTTCAGAATTGCAAAAAGCGATCGGACAATATGTACTTTATCGCTCTATTTTGCGCCGTAGTCAATCCACACGTTTACCCTATTTAGCTATTCCTTTACACACTTATCAAAGCTTGTTTCAGAAGAAAATTGTCCAGAATTTAATTCAAGATGAAGAGATTCACTTGATTGTATTTAATCCATCTAAGGAGGTCATTGAGCAATGGATCGATTAGAGCAATATCGAGAAACCTTACAGAAGGTACTACACGACCATGCACATCTCTCTCAACGGGTACGATCGGAGCATCCCAATGATTTAGATTGTCCAGTGGAAGCGATCGCTGTTTGTGATTTCAAAACTGACAATTATTTACTGATTACATCAGGCTGGACGGGCAATCAACGGATTCATAGTATTCTTGCTCATTTTCGGATTATTGATCAGCATATTTACGTTGAGTGGAGTGGCATTGAAGATCTCATTGAAGATTTAATTGATCAAGGTATTCCTCACTCTGCATTTCTGTTAGCACAGCCAACGCCTATCCCGAAAGTGCTAACCTAAGAATTGAGTGAAGTCAAGAACTTCTTGCTGTTTTTCTAGAGACAGTTGGCGCAGGTGATTCAGAAGTATTTGTTCAAGATAAGTTATACTTTTCATCTTGAGATCCTAAAATTTGTGATGATATTAGCGCAAAGTGATTAGACCTCGCCATGCAAATACCAATTGGGAAGGGGGAGCGCTAAAATCCTTATAGGCAAAAAACTTGTAAATTAGGAGGTCAAGCTGATGATTGAGGATCCCATCGTCGAAGAAGTACGAAAGTATCGTCAAGAACATTCTCATTTCTACGGGTATGATCTTCAGCGTATCGTTAAGTCCCTACGAGAACGAGAGCAACAGTCGAAACGGCTAATCTTGAATCCAGGCCCTAAATATCTCAAAACGCCCAATCTTCTCCATCCAGTACGACAAACTCGGTCAACTCTGGATCAGTCTTAAAATCGGTAGATCTCGCCCCCTGTCGTTTCAGGGCACCTTAGCGTATAGTCGATGGACAAAGTTCCTCTCGTCCTCCTTCTGTCGCCATGACTTTAACGACCCTTCCCTACGGGCTGTTTTTAGCGGCCATTGCTCTATTCTATTGGCTGGCGGCCACGGAGGGGTGGCGGCTGCGGATTCTTCTGGTGGCTAGCTTTTTGTTCTGTGGGCTGGTGTTTTCCGGGGCTTTGGGGCTCAATGCCTTGGATGGGGCGGCTATTTTTCAGTGTTTTGCCTATTTGCCGTTGCTCTTGGTCAGTACGCTCATTAACTTCTGGATTGGGTTGATGTTGGGTCAAAATTCTCCCCTTTCTACCCATAATCAAGATCTGAATTTGTCGGAGGCGGAGTGGGAAGCGGCTCAGTCGGATTGGGGACAGAAACGCCTCTATCTGCTGTGGATGGGGGTTATTCTGAATGTTTTATTGTTGCTAGGGTTCAAATATGTTCCCTTTTTGCTGGAGGCAATGAGTAACCTCTTGCAATGGGAGGACGGGCCGATCGTTGCTCAGGAAATTCGTCGCAATTTGATTGCACCTTTGGGGCTGAGTTTTTTCTGTTTTGAAAGTATTGGTTATTTAATTGATGTCTATCGGGGCGCACCGGCTACGGGGAATTTTCTGCGCTTTGCCACCTATAAGTTCTTTTTCCCGAAGCTGATTTCTGGCCCCATCTGTGGCTATCATGCGGTATCTCGCCAACTGCGCCAACTGCAATTTCCGAAGATGAATCAATGGGCTGAGGCCCTGTGGTTGTTGGGGTTGGGGGCTTGTAAAAAGGTCTTAATTGCCGATCGTTTAGGGATTTTTGTGGATTTAAGTTATGGCAATTTAGAGCGGGCGGGGAGTGGAGATATTTGGTTAACGGCGTTGGTTTATGGGTTGCAGTTGTATCTAGATTTTAGTGGCTATGTGGATATGGCGCGGGGGAGTGCCCTAATTCTGGGCATTGTTTTACCGGAAAACTTTGATTCTCCCTATTTCACCACCAGTATTGCTGACTTTTGGCGACGTTGGCATATCACCCTAGGGAACTGGTTGCGGAATTATTTATATTTTCCCCTAGGAGGCTCCCGCCAAGGCTTGAATCGAACCTGTTTGAATTTGTTAATTGTGATGGTTATTGCGGGCATTTGGCATGGGGCAAACTGGGGGTTTATTCTCTGGGGAACTTTTCATGGGGTTGCGTTAATTGCCCATCGATTGACCCTAGCCCTGGGCGATCGTTTTAACCTTTTAAAAGCTTGGTGGAAGACTATTCCCGGAACGATCGCAGCTTGGGGACTGACTCAACTTTTTGTCTTTTGGTCTTGGATTTTCTTCCGTCTGCCCGACCTCAAACAGGCCCGGCTGGCCCTCCTCCATTTCTGGGGATGGGGGGGAGATATTCAATTTGCCCAAAATGTTTATTTAGATACCCTAGGGCTCGATCGCTTACAATTTACGATCGTTATTGTGGGGTTAGTCGCGTTGCTGAGTTTGGTGTACGGACTCAAACAAACCACAAAACTCCAACTCAATTGGCCCCTTAAATTGGTTTTTGCCCCCCTATTGCTCTATGCGGTTTTGCAACTAGCCCCGGACGGAGCTTTTAGTTATATTTACTTTGATTTCTAGCCTTTTTTCCCGTTCACTGTTCCCGTTCACTGTCCTTTGTAGCGAAACCTTCAGTCCTTATGTCTCTCCCCTCTCCCCTCGGTGTTGCAGTAGTGGGCACTGGCTTTGGCCAAAAAGTCCATATTCCAGGCTTCCAAACCCACGATCGTACCCAGGTGGTGGCGGTCTATCACCGAGATCCGGCCCAGGCCGCTGCCATTGCCGCCGCCCACCACATTCCCCAGGGCTGTTCGGATTTGGATAGGTTGTTGGCGTTGCCCAGTGTGCAGGCGGTGAGTTTGGCAACCCCGCCCTTTTTGCACTTTCCCATGGCTAAGGCTATTCTCAAAGCGAACAAACATTTACTGTTAGAAAAACCCACAACTTTAACGGTCAATGAAGCGCTGGCGCTGTACCAACTGGCTAGGGATCGAAATCTGCGGGTGGTGATGGATTTTGAGTATCGCGTTGTACCCGCCTGGCAATATTTTCAGGAACTCCTAGCCTATGTGGGCACTCCCTATGTGGGCACTCCCTATTTAATTCGCATTGATTGGCTCATGTCTAGCCGGGCCAACCCCCAACGATCGTGGAATTGGTATGCCCGTAAGGATTTGGGGGGTGGGGCGTTGGGATCTCTGGGTTCCCACAGTTTTGACTATATTTCCTGGTTGTTTGGCCCCGTGCGGCGGCTACAGGCCCACCTCAGCACCGCCATTCGGGAGCGACCCGATCCCCTCCAACACAACCAACTCAAGGCCGTAGACTCCGATGATACCTGTTTACTCACCCTGGAATTAGAGCAGGGAACCCCTCTGCACCTAGCTATTAGTTCCGTCACCCACAATGGGCGCGGTCACTGGATAGAGGTCTATGGCGATCGGGGGACGTTGGTGTTAGGGAGTTCCAGCCAAACGGACTATATCTACGGTTTTAAGCTTTGGGGAGCCCCGGCGGGGGAGCCGTTGCAGGAGTTGACCCTTCCCGATCGTTTTGCCTTTGCCCATGCCTATGCCGATGGTCGTCTGTCTGCCTTTTTGCGGATTATCGATCGTTTTGTGCAGGCCATTGACACCCAGCAAGAGGTCATTCCTGGACTGCGGGAGGGGATTTATTCCCAATTGTTGATGGATTTAACTCACCACAGCGATCGTCAGGGGAGTTGGGTGAGTGTGCCGTCTTTGGAAAGTTTGCTTGATGGGTGAACCAGATCCCCCAAGTCTTACCAACGTTTAAGATGTTTTGCCAAGGTCACGTTGAACTGATTGCCCAACAGCATCACCAACGCACTTAAATACAACCACAGCATCAAAACGATCGCGGTTCCTAGGGCTCCGTACACCTGCCGATAGCTGCCAAAGTGCAGGACATAGGTGCGAAAGAGGTAGGAAATCCCCGCCCAGGACAAAGCGGCTAACAAGGCTCCGGGGGCAATCGGAGTCGATCGCTGACAACGGCTAGGGCCAAAACGATAGACCAAGGCGAAGGCGGAGGCCACCAATCCTAGGGCAATGGGCCAGGCCAGGATCCACCACAGCGCCAGCAATACCGTGCCCATGCGCTCGACCCGGAGGGCTAAATAGCGAATCAGGAACTCACTGGCAAAGCCTATCAGGGACGCAATAATGTACAGAAACAGGGTTACCAGGGTCAGAACGATCGCCACGCTGCGGTTTTTCCAAAAGGGGCGACGTTGAGCAAAGGGGGTCTGCTGAATCTGATCCAGGGCCACCATGGACGTGGCCATGGCATTGGAGGAGATCCAAACCGCGATCACAAATCCCAGGGAAATCAGGCGGGGGCTGCTCACGCTGTAATCATTCTCCACAAAATTCCGCACCAGCAGCACCACATCCACCGGAGCCACCTCTGCCAAACGCACCGCCATCTGCCGGAGGGCCGGCCGGGACGGGGCAGCCACCAAGTCGATCGCAGCTAGGAGGGCAATAATGGTGGGGAAGAGGGCTAGGGTGGCATTAAAGGCGATTTCTGCGGCCAGACCGGTGAGGCGCTTCTCTCCCGCACTCCGGGCCATTCGCCGTATTGTTTTCAGTGCATAGGCCGAGAGCCTTAGAAAAGCGTTCATGGTGAGCCGAACCCCTGCTAGATTGAGCGACTGGATGTTGATTATCGAACCCTCTGTACCCCATCCCTCCACAAGATGGGCTGCCGTAATGGTTAATTTTTTAAGAGGTACGTTTGGGTAATTTGTAATTTTTGGTACCTTAAGGTAACCTTCCCTCCCCTGCTCAATGAACCTGCTTAGTAGTGTCCTTGTTTATCAGGTAAGCCTCCTGAGCCCAATCCTGGGCGGTGTGGGGGACGGGGGACAAGCTCCCCCGGCGGTTTTTGTTCCAAGCCAGCCTGCCCAGCCCGGGGTTTCCTTGGTGTATACCTTTTTGGATGTGCCCCAAGGGTACTGGGCCCAAGATTTTATTACCCCCCTTGTCGATCGGGATATGCTTCAGGGGTTCCCCGATGGGCGCTTTCGTCCTAACCAACTGATGACCAGGGCGGAGTTTGCCGCGTTGCTGGTGCAGTTTCCGTGGTCAGCCTGGATGGCCGGGACAGAACCCAATGCTGCTGGGTTTGCGGATGTGTCTGCGGAACATTGGGCTGCCCCTGCCATTGAGCAAATCGCCCACTGGGGACTGATGCAGGGGGATCCCACGGGGCGTTTCCGTCCCCAACAACCCATTTCGCGCATCGAGGCACTTCTGACCCTCAGTAAGGGCTTAGGTAAGGGGGTCAGCAACGGCTCCCTGCCAGATGTGGAGATTTTAAGCTCCTACCACGATCGTTTTGTCATTCCAACCTATGCCGAAAAAACGATCGCTTTGGCCACCCAGCATTATTTAGTGGTCACCTACCCCGATCCCCATTTTCTCAGCCCCAATCGCCTGGCCAGCCGTGCGGAGATCTGTGCCTTCTTGCATCAATTGTTGGTTTACCACGGCGAACTCAAAGCGATCGATTCTCCTTACATTATCCAAAGACGTTGATTCCCCGATTTCTGGGGACATCGCATCAAGAGATTGGCCTTCGTTCTATGAGAAACCGGGGTCTTGGTGATATTCTTCTGCTCTGAAGGCATACCCGAACCTATCGAGAACCTATAGAATAGGGCAAGATTCTGTCACGTCTGCAAATTTTCAAAGAGGTTTTTAACTGATGCGAGCGTTACTGATTTATCCCCTATTATGGTACTCCCCAATGTCAAGACAGAAAAAGAGTGAATTTAAGAAGTAATCTC
>DALYGI010000180.1:0-8320 GCA_031971595.1 Prochlorotrichaceae cyanobacterium CTOTU29312 | reverse complement strand
TATCAAGACTATTCTGGTTTCAAAGAGGCAGCTTCATGACTCAGGCGATTACTCCCACCGATCCCAGCGTTGCAGCACTCCAGGAGAGTGTTCGGCACAACGAAAAAAATATCGATAAACTCGATCGAGATCTCAAAGACTTCAGACTTGAAGTTCTTAAGCAATTTGAGAAAGTTGATCAGCAATTTGACAAGGTAAACGATCGCTTTAACCAGCTTGAAACGAAAGTAAACGATCGCTTTAATCAGATCACCATGTTACTCGTAGCGATCGTTGGTCTAGTGGTAGCTTTACTTGTTAAATTAGTTATTTTTGATTGAGTTCTGGGTTCTGGAATTAATGATTAGCAATTATCATTGCCATCGCATCTCGATCGATGTTTTGATGCACGGGAATCTAGCCATCTTTGTAACGATTCTTGGCTTTCTGCTGACCTCAAGCCCGATAACAGACCTATAAGTAAATCAGACAAAGTAATGGGCGCTTTAAATCGGCTGAAAGCCGACTTTGGTAATTTTCCGGCATGAGGGGAGGAACAGCATAAGAATTGATCCCTAAAATAAACATGTAGGATCGCCTGGACAGTTAGGAGGGGCAGTGGGGACTGGAGTAGGAGGAGGTGCGGTGGGAGGGGGGGCAGTAGGAGGAGGTGCGGTGGGAGGTGCAGTAGGAGGAGGTGCGGTGGGGGATGGAGGGGGAGGTTCCAAATCATTAATGCGATCTTGAACCTGAGATAGCTCCTGATTGTATTCTTCCTGTCTTGTCTCAACACGGTTAGCAACGAAGCGATTATCAGTCACCTGATCCAATTGTGCCAGGATTTCTTTCCACTCGGTTTCCACTGCTTTCAATGTAGCGATCGATTTTGCTTGGTCTGTCTTTTCCTTAGCTGCTGTTGCCTGGGATTCGATCGCCTCCAGTTGGTCTTGAGCTATCTGTGCTTGCTTTAATTGATCTTCAACTTCTTTCACCTTGGGGGCTAAGGTAGTTAGCTTTTCTTCTGCTTTGGGAAACATTGTTGATGTGTCGGGGACTGACTCTAAACCCTGAACGATCGTATTTAAACGATTTGTCCCATCTTCTAGTTCTTGTAAAGTTTGAGCTTCATCTATGGATTTGAAAATTTCTGGTGTTGACTGTTCTTCTATGATTAACGCCTCGATAGATTGAAGTTCATTGCCTAAACGCCCAACTTGCTCCTTCACTTCGGGAAAAACAGGGGCTGATGTGGGAATGGAATTCAATTGACCGATCGCACCTTGGAGAGAGCTAAGGGCAGCCCTCAGTTCTTCCAGATTTTGGGCATTGAGGGCATCATCCAGGGCCAATTGAGCTTTTTCCACCGCCTCCAAGTAGTCATCTCTATAGGGATCCACACATTGACCCGCCATACGTTCAAAGCCAGGATCACAACGCAATTGGTCAGTCACCAGTAGAAATGAACCCGTCCCCATCAAAGCGATCCCGGAGGCGACAAGAATGCTCAATCGCCACGGTAGGGGTGGAGCAGGTGGAGGATCCATAGACTCTTTGGGGAGCCCACATTCAATACAATTGAGGTCGTTATTATCCATAGGTTGATGCTTTCCTTGCGCTTCAGGGTAGCTTTTCCCATTTTTGGGTACACCATCACAGATCCAATTCATGGTCTTGCACTCCTAACGCAGAACCAGTAACACTGCTACCAAGATTCCATTTAATCCAGCTTAATCCAGCGAGATCTCTAGCCAATTCCAGCCTTGCTGTCCAGAATTGATTACCGCTCACTCACCTAGAGTTGCTCTGAAAATCAAGACCGAACAAAACTGAGTTTGGGTTAACGATCAGCCTAGCTGGGATCCCATCTCAAGAACTAGAATTTATTAAAAAATCTCCATTTCTGAGATCTATACTTACCTTTAAATGTATCATGCATTGGACAGGAATAACTCTCATAATGGCAGTCAGATTTATCCCCCCATGACTCAAAGCCAATATTCTGCTTGTTCAGGAGCTTTTATGTCCATCTTCCCCCAACTCCGTATCGCTCTGAGCCGCTTCAGCCGTCCTTTGCCCTTGACGTTGCTTGCTCTCTGCGTGATGGTTCCCAGTTCCCCCCGGCCAGCGATCGCATCTGTTCAGTCTGCTACTATCGCCGAGCAGGAGATCCCTGCTACCGTTTCCCAGACCTGGATTGCCCAGGCGGTCCTCGCTCGTTACCGCGATCGTCTTCTAGAGGCGGATCAGTTCTATCGTTCTGGAAACTTACAACAGGCAGCGATGATTCAAGCCAGTGTCAAGCCAGAATTTACGGGGAAAGGAGTGGCAATCACAGAGCCCATTATGGACATTAGCTCTCCGCGTCTCTCCGGTGCGGCTGGAGTATATTGGCGCAATGCTCAGGATGGTTTAGCCCAAAATCTAGAGAGTAAAATCTTTAAACCCCTCCATCTGTTAACGGAGAATTATCCTGACTTTGTACCAGGGCATATTTCATTAGCGAGAGCCTGTGAAGAAAATCCCGTTGGCTGCGAACGAAATGCGGAGGGAAGTCAGCCCACGAATGCGATCGATGTGATTGATCGAGCTTCCGCACTGTTTCCTGATCATCGTGAGTTACTGGATACCCATATTGATATTTTGGAACGATCTGCCAAGGAAACCAAGAAACCCTACCCGCTCTTGGAAGCCTCTATTCTGGCGCGGCAGTATGCCATTAACAATCCCGATCGTCCTGAGTCTCTGCAATATCGACAAATTTCCGAACGTTTAGAAGCCGAATACCAGACCCAATTACAAGACTTAGTGTATAGCCAATACGTCATTCAAAGTCTCCTCGGTACGGGCAAAGATGCGTTAATGTTGATGGCATTAGGGGAGTCAGGCTTTGGTGACTGGAATCGGGATCGAATTCTGGCTTCAAAACCCGTATTAGCAAACCCTGAGATTCAAACCTATGTCAACCGCATTGGTCAAGCTCTCGCACGGGACACGGGCCGATCGGATTTTAATTATGAGTTTTTTGTAATGGATGATGCCTCACCCAATGCCTATGCCACGGCAGGGGGGAAAGTTTTTGTCAATGCGGGCTTGTTGATGTTGTTGCAAACAGAAGCAGAATTGGCGGGTATTCTGAGTCATGAAATTGCCCATACTACCCTTTCCCATGGGTATGTGGAAGCCATCGAAGATATGGTGACGGAGGATGCGCTCCGCAATATCTTGGGGGGGCGATGGGGAAGTGCGGCATCCACTGCGGCCAATGCTGAACGGAGCCGTAAACATGAACGGGCTTCCGATATTTTAGGCACCCGGCTTTTAGCCCGCTCTGAGTATTCTGCTGATGGCATCCACTCCGCCATGACTCGCTTTATGGCGCTGGAAGGGAATCGACAGGCCTCCTGGGCCGATTCCCACCCCATTAGTCGGGATCGGGTTCTGTACCTAGAGGATTTAATTTTGCGAAATAACTATAATCGCTATGGTTATGAGGGCGTAAGTGACTATATTGCGATTCAGCAACGCTTGACGGGGACGATCGCTAGTGGAGGGAGTTCTACGACGGGCAGTGCGGCTCAAAATAACTTAACGAACAGTAGTGCTACTGCACCCCCATCAAATTCCTCCACATCCAGTCCCGCTCGGCCCACTTCCACAGTAACCGCTGGTGTCATTCCTCTGAACATTAACCACGATCGTAGTGGGGTTCGCATTGACTTAATTGAGGCAGATGTCACAACCCGTGGTACTTATTCTTTGAAGTTCACCGTGGCAAATAATACCAGTGAACCTTTTAGCTTTGTCATCCCCTTCTCTCAAGTGGTGGATGAGCAGGGGAATCGGATCACGGCTAAATTTTACTGCGATGATCAGACCTTTTTAGATCCGGGAGTGAGTGTCTCCTGTGAATGCCAGATCTTTGGTCAACCGTGGCAGCCAACGGCCCAGCAAAACCTGATTATGGTCATTAAAGAAGCAACGATCGGTGCCCGTGTTTTTCGCATTGCATTTTAAGTCTCTTTTTCTTGGTGTATTTGGTATATTTTATGTCTCCTGAAACTCTTGAAGCTATCCTCAACTTGCGTAGCCTCCAATTATCCCCGAAGCAGATTGCTCGTAAGTTAGGGTTAAGACCTGCGGATGTCTCTGCTGTAATTAAACAACAGGCGAGTAATCTCGTTGCAGAACAAGGGCCGATGCTTCCCCCCCTTCACAGTTGCGTGATCAACGAATTGGCAGCCGCGATGCTGCTGAAAAGAAGAGAAGTCAGTTCCCTTGACCTATCTTTGCCAGAGGCAGGTAAAACCCAGGTTTTTATACTTCGGTCGGATCGGGGAAAGCATCTTTTGACTGGATTTCTGGTTGATTTCTGGTGTTTAGGCGTTAAAGATTGTCTTGGCCCCCGTAAAGTGAAACTTGAGGAATACTATTTTCTTCTGGAAAATACATTGGAAAAGACTGGACGACCTATGATTGAAATTACCCTGGAAGAGGCTCAATCGATCGTTTATGGTGTAGTGGATTATGCCCAGACCCTAGGATTTAAACCTCACAAAGACTTTGAGCAATCGAAAGCTTATCTTGGCCCTCGACCTGACACCTTAATTCCCATAGAGTTTGGGCGAAATGGTAAGCCATTTTATGAGCAGGGTATTGAAGATAATGTTCAGAAAATCTTGACTACCCTCAGCAACAATCTTTCTCCCGATGAATTTGATTACCGTCTAAAGCCTAAATTTTGAGTGGTTAAACTCTCCTGAATAAACAAACGATCGCCAGTCTTGGAATTGATGCTGATAAATCACTATCCCCTAACCGCCCCCTAACCCCTATGATCTTAAAATGGCTTGCTCCAACGATCGCTGTAATAACGGCTTTCTCTACCTCCATGGCAGACGTACAGGCCCAATCCCTGGAAGCAGTGGAATCGATCGCCACTCCTCGTACCGTGAGGATTTTTTCAGCGGGGGATGATCCTGGATCGGGGGTGATCATCAGTAAGTCCGGTAATCGCTATACCGTACTCACAGCCCAGCATGTGGTGAATAGTATTCAGGCAAGGCAATCAGGGCAATCTCAATTTGAGGAATCCTATCTGATCACCGCCGATGGTCAATCCTACGATATTAGACCCGAAAATGTGGTGCGATTTAAGGACGCTGACCTCGCTTTAGTGAAATTTGAGAGTAATCAGGCTTATCCCGTCGCTACCCTCTCCAACTATACCTATCGGCTGTACGAAAATCGGGACTATGGACAACCCCAAAGCCGTAAGTTACTGTACTCCAATCCCCAGGAAGGCAAACACTTTGTCTTTGTGGCGGGCTGGCCCAATGTGGACGATCGTACAACCTTGACCGTTAACCCAGGGTTACTGGTGGATACGGATGCATCAGTGGTCAGTAATCCTGGCACCCGCTACCAAAGCTACGAACTGGTTTACAGTAACCTAACCGCTGTGGGAATGAGTGGTGGGGCGGTCTTGGATAGTCAAGGGCGGATCATTGGCATTCACGGTCGGGCAGATGGCCGATCGATTTCAGAGGATGGTATTATTGAGCGGGTTTTCCTGGAGGAAGAACGGCAGTCGAAGGCCTTTCGTCAGTTCAAAATTGGCTATAGCCTGGGAATCTCCACGGAGACCGTGCTGCGCTTAGCAGCGGAACAGGGCATTACCCTGGGGGCGGCGGTGGAAAGTTCAGCCCCGCCCCTGTTGACGGCACTAGATTTACAGCGATCGTGGCGACCAGGAACGGGATCGGAACCGGGTAAAGTGCTGCATCACTTAACGCTGGGTAATCAACTCTGGCGCATTGGTTTAGTCCGTGAAGCTCAAGCAGAGTTTGACCGAGCCTTGGCTTTAGAACCGGATTTTGCAGTGACTCCCTTTGCTAAGGGTTTTGTGTATGGTTTTGACAAGGACTTTAGCAATGCCTTGACCTACTGTAATCAGGCAGTGGAACTGAGTGAAGCGATCGTCACCCGTAATCCTAATGCGGCTCGTTATTATGATGCTTGGCGGTGTCGGGCTGGAGCTTTGCAATATTTAGGACAATTTCCTGCTGCGCTGGAAGCTTTGAATCAGGCGCTACAAATTCAAGAAACCCGGATGCAACAGGAACGGCAAGCAAAAATTCCCTTCGATCAACGACAGGGATACCAAAACCCTAACGATTACGACACACAAGGAGAATTGCTATTAGCATTACAGCAATATGCGGGGGCTTTAAATGCCTTTACCCAAGGGATCGAATTGCGGAAGAGTTATAACCTGTCCCCGTCCCCTCTCACTTTAAACAGTCGAGCCTTGACTTTGCTGGCTATGAATCGTCCAGAAGCGGCTTTAGCGGATTTGCAACAGGCCCTCGCACTGGATCCGGGTTATGCTACGGCCTGGACTAATCAAGGTAAAGTGTTTGTGAGCATTCAGCGCTTCTCCGATGCACTCAACGCCTACGATCGGGCTTTAGAACTGGATGATGCGGATCCCTATACGTGGAACGATCGGGGGGTTTTACTGTATCAGATGGGACAATGCCAGGCAGCCCTAGAGTCCATTGATCAGGCCATTCGTCTGGATTCTACCTATACTCCTGCTCTGGAAAACAAGCGGGCCTTAGCTACTCAATGCTCATCAACTTTTAACTTTTAAACACTCCCTAGTGATACCCTGATAGCCTAACCAATCTCTGGATTTTTTCATGAAAACACCCCTGGCTTGGTATAACTTACTCCACGAAAAAAATCGTCTTTTAGTGGCGGTGGTGGGCATTGCTTTTGCGGTGATGATTATGTTTATGAATTTGGGCTTTTTAGGGGCATTATCCACCAGTGCAGCCCAGGTTTATAGTGCTATGAATGGGGATATTTTTCTGAGTTCCGCCAAAACGATCGAACTGAGTACGAGTTTTCCCTTTCCCATCGATTATCTCTACCATGCGGCGGGGGTTAAGGGGGTTAAACAGGTGATGCCCATGTATTTAAATTTTATGCAATGGCGAAATGTTGAAACCAAAAATAAACGAGCCCTCTTTGTCTTTGCCGTCAACCCTGACGATCCAGCTTTTACCTTTCCTGAGTATCAAGATCCCCAAAATCGTCATGCCCTACGCCAACCGAATACCGTCCTCTTCGATCGTCGTTCCCGTCCTGAATTTGGCCCCCAGACTCTAGGTTTAGAAACGGAAGCAGCCCAGCGTAAAATTAAAATTGGTGGTTTTTATAGCATGGGAGGAGGTTTCACCGCTGATGGTACGTTGATCATGAGCGATCAGAACTTTCGGCGCTATTTTTCTCCCCGTCCCCTAAGTTTAATTAATATGGGTCTGATTAAGCTAGAAGACGGTATAGATCCGGAAGCGATCGTTTTGCAACTTAAAAAAATATTACCCAAAGAGGTAGAAGTTTTTACCAATCCTGGCATTGCGGAACGGGATCGCAATTATTGGATTAATACTACCTCCATCGGTTTTATTTTTAGCCTAGGGGTAGCGGTAGCCGGGGTAGTTGGGGTAGTCATTGTCTATCAGATTTTATATACGGATATTTCCGAGCATTTGCGCCAATATGCAACCTTAAAGGCTTTAGGGTATAGCAACCTTTTCCTCTGCCAAGTTATTCTTCAGGAGTCTCTTATTCTAAGTCTGTTAGGATACCTCCCCGGTTTGATTTTATCCTTAATTTTTTATCAACTGACTCTTAACGCTACTGCCGGAACCTTACCCGTGGGCATGACCTTTCCTCGCCTCTTCCTCGTCCTCGGACTCACGATTGTTATGTGTAGTTTATCCGGTTTGATTTCACTTCAGAAAGTAATTCGAGCCGATCCGGCTCAGGTGTTTTAAGTTTTCCCCTTACACGCTAATGAATAGCAGTCAGGGCCGTAATTCTCATTTAGAACTTGTGTACAGTCAGGGTTCTATGAGGCTATTATGGAAAAGTGTATTTATTCTTTGTTCATGTGGCATTCAAAAGATTCTCTCCGGTAGAAGTTCGGGAAAGGCTGAAACAGTTGATTCAGCAGGCCAATAGGGTAGAACCTAACTTGGCTCATAAGCTTTCTGCATTAGTAAAATGGATAAAAGATAAAAAGGATGGGTTACTGGCGAGCAAACCCTATGTATTAGATCTACTCGGTGAGATGATTTTAGATACAGAAATTTGGTTGATGTTGCAAAGTCTGAGTCCAGAAGACAAGCAACAGCTTGACCTGTCTATTACTGAGCAGTACTGGCTTGAGGTTTTATTCCCTAAATGGATCAATGACCGAGATCCCAAGTTCCCATCCTGGAAACGGGAAGTAATGGATGGTCAGTTTAAGCGGGAAGATGAAACCATCCTG
>DALYGI010000179.1:0-8338 GCA_031971595.1 Prochlorotrichaceae cyanobacterium CTOTU29312 | reverse complement strand
GCACCTATTGAAATGGAGTTGACTTTATGTATGGTATTGCACCTTCCGGCAGTAAACCGATGCTCAGATTACACGCTTTCAACTATCCACCGCGATCGTTAACCATAGCACTATTTATCCTGATGGAACATCCAAAAAAATAAATCTCTTAATCTATTCTTCGATAATCTGTTCCAATGGTCGTGGTCATTAGGAATTATAGTTCTAGTTCTGTTCGGTTTTTTCATGATGCTGGGCATTGTTAGTCGGTTCCCTCTATTCATTTTTCTAATGTTCGTGATTGTGATTATTGGTGTTTATTATTGGTCTAGAAGCTAAGTTCTAGGGAAAGAAACTAAGGTTGTGAATTAATTATGAATTAAATAATCATGGATTAAATAGGCTATAATTGGTGAGAGAATCTGTAAGAGTGCTATTATGATAGAAGCTGCCGATCGTGATCGCCGTTTAACAGTGGTTCCCTATGAAGTTGCTGTTTGATGAAAATTTGTCTCCAAAATTGTCTCAACAAAGATTACCCAGAAAATTAGGACTGAAAAAAGTTTTAGCCCTGATCACGATCGGCCTTGCTTTAGTCTTTGGGTTGATGTTTGGGTTCGCAATTGCACCGGCTTGGGCACAAACCCCTGAGGTACAGTCCTCTGCGGATCCTTCGGTAGAAGCATTAAGGCGGTATCAGCAACAACTTTTAACCTATTATGACAATGCTTTGAAAACCCAAGGACAACTCCAACAACTGCAAAGTTTGACCCAAGGAAGCCTGATTAATCTCCAAACACAGTTACAGGTAACCCAGCAAAATATAACGGAAAATGAATTTAGATTACAGTTAGCCGAAAATTTTCTCGACCTGTTACAAAAAGATTGGCTGAAAGCCCAAAAAAACTATGAAGTGTTACAGTCCCAGGTGGTGAGTCGTTTACGCTGGTTACAACAACAACCCCGCTCTGAAGGGTTAGCCCTGTTGCTCGACAGTGAGAATCTAGTTAGTTTTTTTCAGAAACGACACCGCATTCGCCTCTTGTATGAAGCGGATCAAAAACAACTCAAGGAAATTCAAGCCTCCTTTGCTGTCCTGCAACAACGGCGATTTGATATTGAAAATCAAAAAAATGAAATTGCCCTATTACAACAACAACTACGGTTTCAAAAATCCCAAACGGAGACCCAATTGGTTCGCCAAAATGCCCTGGCCGATCGTCTCAACAGCGATCGAATGGCCCTCGATGCAGCCCTGGCACGGCTAGAACAAGATTCCAGTACGATCGGCCAACTGATCCGCAACCGTGGCAATCGTGGCACCAATCGCAACCGTCCCCAAATTTACGTGGGTACCGGTCGTTTGACCTATCCCGTCTACGGCCCCATTAGCAGTGAATTTGGCTGGCGCGTTCACCCCATTTCCGGGACAGAGCGACTCCACGCAGGCATGGATTTTGCGGTGGATTATGGAACCCCCATTGTTGCCGCAGGCAGTGGTTCCGTCATTTTTTCGGGATGGTATGGGGGCTATGGCTACGCGGTCATTGTGGATCATGGTGGTGGGATTACGACCCTCTATGCCCACGCGGATGAGTTGCTGGTCAGTGAAGGAACCTGGGTGAATGGGGGAACCATTATTGCCAAAGTAGGCTCCACGGGCTATTCCACCGGCCCGCACCTACACTTTGAAGTTCGGGAAGATGGGGAACCCGTCGATCCCCGTGGGTATTTATAACTCAGGACGATCGCCTAGGGTCAGAATATAATAGTGAGTGGAAGTTCCTTTTAGATATTCCTTACGCTAGGTCTCTGTTTATGTTGCTTGATATTCTGACATTTCCCCTTTTAGGCCCCATCAAGGGGGTTGCTTGGATTGGCGAACAAATTTTAGAGCGGGCTGATTTTCAACAAAACGATCGGGAAAGTCTAGAAAAACAATTGTTAGCGCTACAACTGTCTTTTGATCTAGGGGACATTTCCGAAGAAGACTTTGAAACCCAAGAAGAAGAAATTTTACTAGCCCTACAAGCCCTCGAAACAGAAGACGATCGCTAATCCCAGTCAAACCCAGCAAAAATTACTTCCCCCTTCCGACTTCCAGTTCCCCCTTCCCACACTGTGAGGTTCCCATGAATCCCCTGCATCTTCCGTCCCTAATGGCCGTTGTGGCGATCGTTTCCCTTTCCTCCTGCAATGCGGCCCCGCAATCTAGCGCTATCTTACCCAGCCCTTCAGCCTTGGAATCCTCCTCCCCAGCGCCCCAAGTCGTCACGTTACCGGCTAATGCTGGAGCCGTTGCCATTACCCCTGCGGTGAGTCCTTCGCCCCCACCCGCAAGCTCCAACAGCCCTCTAGTGGTCACGCCCCCCACTACCGATTGTGCCGTGAAAATGGCGATCGTGGCGGATCCAGAGTCTCCCTTAAATGTACGTTCTAGCCCTGATACTCAGACCAGCAATGTGGTAGGAGAATTGGAAAATAATGTTTTTGTGACTGTAACCGCAGAGCAGGATGGGTGGTTTCAAATTGATACGCCCCTGACCGGTTGGATTGCCAAAAATCGAACAGAGTATAGTTGTGCTTTAGTCGATGAGACGATCGATTTAAATTCGACTCAAAATCAGGCTCTGATCAAAGGAAAAATTATTGGTGGCGGAACTCATCAGTATCGCCTTCAATTAACCGCAGGGCAAACCTTGAAAATTGACAATGAATTGCAGGTTTTTCCCCGTGTTTTAGACCCCAGTGATCAATCCTTAAATGAGGAAATTGCCAGTACGGAAATTAAAAGATGGTCTACTACGGTTGCCACTACCGGAGAATATATTTTACAGTTAGACTCTAATTTTCGAGGGTTTTCCTATCAATTTCTGGTGACAGTGAACTAGAGCAATCAGGACAATTAACAATCAGATGAAGAGGTGGCGAGGTTTAGCGCTGCGCCGATCGCTTGACCGAAGGCAATCCCGCCATCATTGGGGGGAACTTGCTGGGGCCAGTGAGGAATAAATTGATTTTGGCGCAACTGGACGATCGTATTATGGAGCAGTTGGACATTTTGAAAACAGCCCCCACTGAGAAAAATATGAGAATGACCTAATTGTTGAGCCATTAAAACGATCGTTGAGATCAGGGATTGATGAAAAAATAGGGCAATTTCTGATGGGGGTTTCCCTTGGGATAAATCCATTAAAATTTGTTGAAGTAAGGGCTGCCAATCCAGATCCTCAGAAACGATCGAAGGGTGGAGAGGAATGGGGTTAAATCCACTCTTAGCAGTCTCTAATTTTGGAAGATCTACCGCAGAAATCAAGTATTCCAACGCCTGGGCCGCTTGTCCTTCAAAGCTAATCTGCTGAAATAATCCTAACAGGGAGGCTACCCCATCAAATAAACGACCCATACTCGAAGTGAGGGGTACATTTAACTGATTTTTTAACATTTTTTGGAAAATTTTGCGCTCTTCCAGGGTACAGCTTTGGAGCGGAGCTAAATGAGTCCACTGCCAGATCTCTTCCCCAAAAGCAGCCCATAACAGTCCCAAGGCCGATCGGCGGGGTTCCCGTGCCGCCCGATCGCCCCCCAACAGGGGAAAAGGACGTAGGTGCGCCACACGGCGAATTTCCATCCCCTCTCCATCCCTGGGCGGAATCAGTTCAAAAAACTCGCCCCCCCAGATCTGCCCATCCGTCCCATAGCCCGTACCATCCCAAATGACCCCCAGAGCCGGTTCCCGCACCGGATGCTCTCCCCAACAGGCGAACAGGTGGGCGTGGTGATGTTGCAAGGAAACGATCGGCGGTGGGGGGGTACAGGTGCGGGCAAAAGTTTCGGCAAACTGACTGGAAACGTAGTCAGGGTGGGCATCTCGGACGATGTACTGGGGGGTGAGATCGTAGAGTTGCAACCCCTGAGCGATCGTGGTTTCAAAACGGTGCAAGGTTTCCACACTATCCAAATCGCCAATGTGAGGACTGATAAAGACCTGCTGATCCCGCGTAAAAGCGATCGTATTTTTGAGGTGCCCGCCCACAGCTAACAGGGTAGGAACAGGGCAATGAGAGGGGAGAGGCAGGGGCGCGTAGCCCCGACTGCGGCGCAGCACCATCATTTCGCCATCCACCACGCGCACAATGGAATCATCCAAAGGGTAAACAATGGGACGATCGTGCAGGAGAAATAAATCGGCAATATCCCCTAAGCGATCGAGAGCTTCCTGATTATCAATACAAATCGGTTCATCGGAGCGATTACCACTGGTAGCAACGATCGGAGTGGGTAAGTGTTGTAGTAACAGATGATGGAGGGGAGAATAGGGCAACATTACCCCTAGATAAGGGTTAGCGGGGGCCACATTGGCAGCAATTGGAAGCGGAGAGTTTTGAGTGCTAGAAGCCTCAAGGTTTATATAGTCTAAAGGCTGTAAATTTGATTGTATAAGTCGAGGTAAAAGTACAATGGGAGCTTGGGGAGAGGACAGCAATTTCGCTTCTGTTGTGGTTAACCTACAGTAGGTCTTTGCCATCTCCAAATTCCTCACCATCAGCGCGAAAGGTTTATCTGGTCGATGTTTACGATCCCGCAGAGTTTGTACTGCCTGTTCATTACTAGCATCACATACTAAATGAAAGCCCCCAATGCCTTTAATAGCTATAATTTGACCAGAAACGATCGCTTTTTTAGCGAATTGAATTGGGTCAGTGTGAGGGTCAAGTTCAGATTCTAAGCATAAATCACCAGAGAAACGAGGAGACCAACAGAAGCTTAATTGCGGGCCACAGCGGGGGCAAGCATTGGGTTGGGCATGAAACCGCCGATCCCTCGGATCTTCATATTCCCGTTGACATTCTCCACACATTTGAAAATGTTGCATACTGGTGTGGGAACGATCGTAGGGTAAATTGAGTAAAATGCTATGGCGGGGGCCGCAGTAAGTGCAGTTCGTAAAGGGATAGTGATAGCGGCGATTCTGGGGATCAAAAATATCACTCAAACAGGCGGAACAGGTGGCAAGATCGGGCAATACTAAAGCCTGTTTGGTTAAACCTTCATCAGAGGCTAAAATCTGAAAATTGCTAAAGGAATCTAAGGGTTTTTCCAGTCGTTGAATAATTTGAAAAGAGGATAAACTAGGTTTTTCTAAAAACAAACGCCGTTCAAACTCAGCGATCGTTTCCGGTTCCCCTTCCACTGCGATCGTTACTCCCTCAGATGAATTTTGCACCCAACCTTTCAGGTTTAAATCCGTAGCTAAACGATAGACAAAGGGACGAAAGCCAACCCCTTGAATAATACCTTTGAGATAAAATTGCTGGTGAATCATTAGGGAAGCATCCTTACAGGTTTTCTACCTCAGCGATCGTTAGTCCCGTGACCTGGGCAATGAGGTCAATTCCCACCCCAGATTCCTTCAGCGATCGAGCGATGGATCGTTTCTCTTCCTGTTGTCCTTCTAATTTAGCAGCGGCTTTTGTAGTTTCCAAAATACTAATTTCATACTGCTTATCTTTCAGATATTGGCGATAGGACGATCGTTCTTCGGGGGGTAACTGTTCTTCCGTCAGGCGTTCTTTAGCTTCCGGTAAGCCTTTGGCGTGAAAAGTTTCGGGAATTTCACTGTTTTTGAGAAAGTAAACCCATTCATCTAAGGTATCTTGGGTAATATCAGGAAATTTGTTCACCTGAATAATAAAATATTCTGGAAAAATCTGATAGATTTCTTCTAGATCAAACAGTTGCTTTTGGGTGGGAGAAAGATTTAAACGATCGTTTTGATGGCGACCGATAAATTCAAACTGACTTTGGTAAATATAATCATTGCCTCTGCCCAGGGAAAAATACACAATATTAATGGAATAAACCTTCTTCACCTTCCCGTAGGGCTCACCCCGATCGAGATATTCTGTAATTAAATTAGAAGCACCGTAGAGCATTCGATGAAAATAATCTTGCTCCGTACTATTTTGAACTTCAATCAACATTAACTCTCCCCGATCGCCCCGCGCTAAAATATCCACACGGTTCAACTTGGTTTCCTCTGTCCACGGATTACTCTCACTTTCTAAAATTGAATCGATCAAAATCGATCGTCCCAAGAGTTCGCTAATAAAGCCCTCTAAAATGACAAAATTAGCCTTATCTCTCAGAATTTTTTTAATAGCCCAGTCGAAACGGATGTGTTTCATAAGGTTTTTCCCTAAATTTATTCGTAACTCCCGAACCAGATTCTCCCACCAATTATAGCCTATTTAATCCATGACTCTTTGATTCATGACTATTTATTCATGATCACTTAATCCACAACCTTAGTTTCTTTCCCTAGAACTTAGCTTCTAGACCAATAATAAACACCAATAATCACAATCACGAACATTAGAAAAATGAATAGAGGGAACCGACTAACAATGCCCAGCATTGATACAACTCAAACGGGAAATGAGATAAAATGGAATCGTAAACTGCATTAGACATTCCGACTCCACCCGGTGGGGAATAGGCAAGAATTCGAGCCGCCCAGTTTACAGCAGTTCCAGCAATATCATCACCCCATTTCCCAACATCATCCCCTCATCCAATTGATGGAAGTACCGAGTCCGAATCCGCTCTAAGGCAGTGATTTCCCCCGGTGCTAAAGTCTGACTGCTGCGCCACTCTTGGAAAAAGTCAGGATCATCGGTTCGCTGCATCCCAAAGTGTTCCCGCAGATATTTCAAGGTCGTTTTTTCTGAGATCGCAAGGGTTTGAGTCATCGTTATTCACCATCTACCTTAACCCTTAACCCACTGCCCGCTGAATCAAAAACGATCGTAAGCCCGCCCCTTTTGCGCCCCAATAGTCTTCCGTTTTGCTGTCTCCCACATACCAGGCTGCTTCAGGAGTGCAATTATGTTTTTGCAGAGCCGTGTAAAAGATTTTAGGATCGGGTTTAGCTGCGCCCACTTCCGTAGAAATCGTCACGGAGGAAAAGAATAAAGTCAGGTTTAAGGCATCCAACAGGGGATACAACCGAGAATCAAAATTAGAAATAATGGCTACACTAATGCCCTGACTGCGCCACTGTTTCAAAGCGGGCAACACATCGGGATAAATAAACCAGGGTTGGGGCGTAGCAAAGTGCTTATAGAGCTTGGCAAAGAACCCCGAAAAATCCGTAAACTGATCCAACACATCCGCCTGCTTAAAGGTGTACAGGGTCACCGCCTGCCACCATTCGTACTCTCGTTTAGGAATATCTAACGGATCTATCCCCGGAAAGGCCATGGCCGGAGCCGATCGAAAACTATGGATAAACGATCGATTCAGCAAACTGGGATCCACCCGCACCCCAAATTCCTGAGCGATCGAAGCATAGACTTGTCCCACATGACCCCGCACCCCAAAGAGGGTGCCAACAGCATCTAAAAAAATGACTTTAGGTGTTTGCATGGGCGGTACGAGTTGGCTAAGGGTTGGCTAAAGGTCGGCTAAGAGTTAGCTAAGAGGTCGCTAAAAGTTGGTCGCTAAAAGTTTACTGTGCATTCTGTCAGAATTTCAGACTTGCTGCGTAGCTTATCCTAATTTTACGGTTACTGCATTTTACGATTATCGCCCCTATGCCCATGCTCGATCTAGCCATTGAACAATTTAATCAGCAGGATTTCTATGCCTGTCACGATACCCTGGAAGCCCTGTGGATGGAAGCGATCGAACCCGATCGATCGTTTTACCAAGGGTTGTTACAGATGGCGGTGGGGCTGTATCACTTTAGCCACCAGAACCGACGAGGGGCGGCCATTCTCCTGGGGGAGGGCATGGGACGTTTACAGAGCTATCGCCCGGAATACCAGAATGTGGATCTGACGGCTTTACTAGCGGAGGGACAGGCCTGGTTGCAGTGGGTTCAAACCCATCCTGAAGCGTCATCTGATCAGCCTTTGCCCTGGCCCCAGATCCAAGGGATAACCACGGGGGGATTGCCTCTACACTAATCTTTTAGGGCTCTTTGAGCAGGAGTGTATAATCAAAAAAAGCTTCTCCTCTACTTCTTCTCCAATTCTCCAACAGCAGTCATGGTAGAAACAGAAATCCGAGACTTAATTCAACGAGAATTACCGCACCTGATTGCCGAAGATCCAGGAATTCGGGATTTTATTCTCAGAACGGTGTCAGAGTATTACACCCCTAGGGACGAATTTAGCGATCGTTTTGACCGTATCTTAGCGGAATTACAACGGGATCGGGAAGAACAACGCTTGAAGTGGGATGAACAGCGGCGGGAAGACGCTCGCAAATGGGAAGAGCAACGCTTGAAGTGGGAAGAACAAAACCGCAAGTGGGACGAACAGCGTCTTGAAGATGCTCGCAAGTGGGACGAACA
>DALYGI010000178.1:0-8350 GCA_031971595.1 Prochlorotrichaceae cyanobacterium CTOTU29312 | reverse complement strand
GGTTTTGATGGTAGTCATGGCGATCGGGGTAGAATAATCAGGTGTTGGTTCCAAGAGGGGTTAAACATCACAAACTTCGGGGAATTTACGAGCAAGTTGAATGCCTTTTTGAACCAGGGCTTCACCCTCGGCATCTAGTTTTTCTAAGGAGTCAAAGCCAAAGCGTTGAGCATCCCTTAGGGTTTTAGAGACTAAAATTAATCGTCCAGAGAAGATTAGAGCCCAACCAAATCCTTCATGGCTCAAATCAACAACCACTTGGGCCAGTTGGTTGGTTTCTTGTTCAATTCGGGCGGCGATCGCTCGGTAAAATCCTAAAATTCGCCCCATGGTCAGAGGTTCTACGTCCCCCTCGACGGAAATTTCCCGACGTTGTTTTTTAGATAAAATATAAGGCTTTAGGAGGAGAGCATCAGACCAGTTGCGATAGGTTCCATAGGGATCGTTTGCTCGAATTTGGTGAACGATCGCTTTGAGAAAGGGAGAATTTTCGCTGTCGAATTCTGTTTCTTTAGTCGCTGTTTCGGTAACAGTATTTTGCTCAATTGTTTCCTCAGTGGGCACAGCGATGGCAATCATACGAGAACCTCCTCTTTAACGGTTTCAGTGATTTCAACGGTTTCGGTTAGGGTGTCTTCAAAGCTGGAAGGTTGCTTCTTCAAAAGTGCTTTGCGTAACCAGGGGGGGGGACTACCGTTGAGGGTTTGTACGAGTCGTTTTAAGACATCCTCAATTTCGTCCTCTTCAGACTGGGCCTTAATGGGAGTGATATTCGTTTGAATCAACCGAGCCGCTGCACTCCCACCGATCGCTGAAACGTAGATAATAGTACAGTCATGGAGTGCATTGAGTTTGGGCACTAACTTATCTTCATTTCCATCTTCTTTGAGGTTGCCTTGGAATTCCAAAGTCTCTAAAAAGGTGTAGCCCTGGGTGTCAACGTTGTACACGTCAATTAGACTAGCCCACCCGAAGTGAGCGTTAATATGTACGGAATCTTTAGTGGCGAATGCAATTTTCATGGTCTAAGTCCCAACTTTTTAGGCTTGAGGTTTTAGGGTAGAGGGTAGAGATTTTAGGGTGAGGCTTAAGGTAGAAGCTCACTTCAGGAATGAGCTAAAAGTCTCCTTCTCGCCAAGCATGAACTTGATCGTGGGCGTGGTTTTCATCGGATTCGAGAAAGATGTTGCCAATCTCGAATAAGAGTTGAGTTGTCCCTCCATATCCAATCGTGCAACGGTGACCATTACCTAGACGATCGAAAATGGGAAAACCGAGGCGGAAGAGGGGAATTTTTAAGTTTTCAGAAAGGGCTTTAAGATTAGAGTTACCTATCAGTAAATCCGCTCCTTTTGCCAGTTCTCCAAAGTCCTCTAAGTCTCCGATCGTTACAGTATCGATGGGTAAGTCCTGCAACTGCTTAGACTTAGTAGTGGTCACCGCAGCGTGAACTTCTGCCCCCGTAGTGGTTAACCACCAAGCAATACTGTGCAGTAACTCCGGCTCTAAGGCCAGGGCAACTCGCTTACGACCAAAGAAAAAGTGAGTATCTAAAATGGCAATGGAGTGCATTGAGTTTGGGCACTCTTGAAGCTGACTTCGTTGGTGGAGAAAGCGATCGGGTATGGGCTGACCACTTAATTCCGAAAGCTTGTACAGAAAGCGATCGACCTCTGCCAGTCCCCGTAAACTGTTGAACAGTTCAAAGGGAGTACCAAAGCGTTGCTGTAAAATTTCCGCCGCTGTGGCCATGGTCTGACCAATGGCCAAGGTAAAGGCAGAGTGCCCTAGGGAGCGTAACTGCGCCAAGGTTGTCCCTCCGGTGGTCAGGGTGCTATACCCTGGCGACAAATGCCCATCCAGTGAGCTAGATAGGTCAGGAACCAGGATGGCAGTGAGACCAAAGGCAGTCACCATCTCCTTGAGTGCCTGAACGTCTCCAGGGGCTAGGGATGCACCCGCTAGTACAGTCACCTGAGTGGGATTTGGGGGAACTCCCTCCGTTGGAGCATTGGGAATATCCCGCACGATCGCTTCCACTGCGGCTGCATATCCATCCTGTAAAGCCCCCTTAAAGTCCGGCGTTGAGGCAAAAGCGATCGGCAGTGCGGCAATCTCTGGGCGACGCTGGCGCAGGGTTCGTAAAATCCCTTCCATGTCATCCCCTCTCGTTTCCGTCAGTCCCGTCGTCAGTAAACCAATGATTTCCGGTTGAGACTTCTCCAAAAGGGTCAGCAGTGCCGTTTCAATGTTGTCCTCACCCCCCAGAATCGTCGTCACCTCGGTCATGGCAGTGGTAGACATCGGAATGGCTTCCCGGAAGTGCCGCACTAACATGACCTTAGCAAAGGCAGTACAGCCCTGAGAGCCATGAAAGAGGGGCATCATACCCTGAATCCCTAAAAACGCAAGAGAAGCTCCTAGGGGTTGACTTTGCTTGAGTGGATTAACAGCAACAGCCTTATTCCGACTCAGGACTTTAGTGGGAGTAGAACGATCGTTACTGGTAGCAGTCCCTGATGTTTCCCACGGAGCAGACAGGCGCAACTGCTGCCACACAGGGCTATGCAGCGCTTCATCTAACTCCTTCGCCATTTCAATCATGCCCACATACCCTGCGTAGGGATGGTGACGTTCTTGGTTGATGTCTAGGAATGGAATTCGTGCTTTGAGGGCAGTATACTGATTGCGTCCACCAGCAATGAGCATATCCGCTTGAGTGCGACGAATAACGCTGAGAATTTCTTGGGCACTCCCCTTTTCTAGCATAATTCCATCGGTTCCCAGCAGCTTTTTAATCCGATCTTTATCTTCTTCTGTACTCTTCTTCGTACTCGTGGCAACCACCTCAATTCCTAAGTCATTGGCCGCAGAAATAATAGACCAGCTTTTGACTCCTCCCGTATACAAAACTACTCGTTTACCTTGTAATCGTTGACGATAAGGCGCAAGGGATTCTGTCAATTTAATTGTTTCCGCTGCAATAACCTCTTCGACCTTTGCTTTGAGATCGGCATTATCAAAGTGATTGGCAATCTCTCGCAGCAAACGGTTCATATCTTCCACGCCGTAAATAGATTCTTCAATATAGGGAATGCCATAACGCTCTTGCATCTTGTGAGCCATATTAATCAGGGCTTTAGAGCAGATCATGACATTAAGTTTGGCATGATGGGATAGGTAATTTCTCGATACCGAGCATCCCCCGTGATTTTAGAGAGTACCCGAATGCCCACTTTTTCTAAAATGGGAAGAACACCCCACATTTCCCCTGCAATATTATATTCTCCGATTAAATTAATATCGTAGGGAGTTGTATAGTCCGGCTCACCCGTACCCACAACGTACTCTAATAAGGCTTCACCTCCAATGCGGTTACCCAAATTTTTACTACCGACAAAACCAGGAGAACTAACGGGAATAACCGGGATTTCAAACTTTGTTGTTGCCGCTTTACACACCGCATCCAGATCATCCCCAATTAGGGCAGTGACACAGGTTAAATAAACAAAAATAGCCGCTGGATCATAGCGTTCTTTAATATCATGAATTGCCTTGTACAAGCGATCGGCCCGTGAACTAAATGGGCAATATCTGCAATGGGAACCAGGGCAATACTAGCGCCATCAAAAGCACATCCTCCTTGAGCAGCACCTGGTTGAGCCTGTTGCTGACAAGCCTTATTTTTTCCCTTGCCCTCTTTTTTGTGGTTATGTTCACAACCCGGTTGGGTCAGGAGTTCATTAATTTTGCCAGCGGTCATTTTCATGGCGAATCACTTGCTCAAAATTCAAAACTTTGTAGTGGTCTTGTATTCATTATCTGGTGTTAGTCATCTTCCGTTAGTCATCTTGGGCGATAATCGGTTGAAGTTGTTCCATTAAATCCAATTCTTTTTTGAGACAACCGACCACAAAATTAGTTTCTAAAAAATGGACAGAGTACACATAAGCCCGTTGTAGGTAAGTACCAATACCAACGATATAAGTAGGCCAGGCTAAATAAGGGGATCTATCAATGACGGCAGAATAGGGCTTTCAGCCGATTTAAAGCGCCCATTACTTTGTCTGATCTACTTAGCCAATATCACCTTTTTTAGCAAGGTGAAACCCAATATCCTTACCGGGAAAAGTACCATCATTGCGAATTAACTTGCGAACCCGAACACGATCGCCTAGTTCAAAGGCTGGAGGAGCATCAATTTCAATTTCATCACTCAGTTTCATGGAAATGGAGGGGTAGTTTTAAGTTTTAAGTTTTGAGGTTTGAGTTTTGAGTTAGGGGATGGGAGGTTTAGTTTTAAGGTTTGAGTTTTGAGTTAGGGGATGGGAGGTTTAGTTTTGAGGTTTGAGTTTTGAGGTTTGAGTTATAGGATAGGAAATACTCTTGAGTTAGGGGACAGGTTATAGAGAATAGATCGATAGAAAGAGATTAATTCTGAGTAATTGACAAAGTATCAATCAAAATTCAAACAAATTCTCTTACCTATTCCCTATTCCCTATCCCTATCCCCTAAACTACCGAACTAGGTCGAAAGAAATGTCCGTTTTAGCTGGGATGATCGTTTTGCGATCGAGTTCATCTAGAATGGTGTTAATAATCCAGTTGAACTGATTGATGGCACCTTGATAACCCAGGGTGGGATAACGGTGCATGTGATGACGATCGAAAATGGGGTAGCCAATGCGAACTAAGGGCGTTTTGGTGTCCCGCCAGAGATATTTGCCGTAGGAGTTACCAATGAGTAAATCAACTGGCTCAGTAAACATCAATGAGCGGAGATGCCACAGGTCTTTGCCACCCCAGACGGTTGCCCCTTGACCATAAGGACTATTGGTGAGTAATTCCCGTGCTTCTTGTTCAAAGCCTTCGTTGGAGTTGGTCACAACAATGTGAACAGGTTCCGCACCCATTTCTAACAGGAAGCGAATCAGTCCTAGTACATGATCCGGGTCGCCATAGAGGGCAATGCGCTTACCATGAATCCAAGCTTGGGAGTCCGTTAGTGCATCCACTGCCCGACCCCGTTCCTGTTGCAATTCTAGGGGAATAGGTTTGCCCGTGATTGCAGACAGTGCCATGATAAATTCATCAGTGCCTTGAATGCCAAAAGGACGGAAATTATAGGTCTTTTGTCCCCATTCCTTAGTGATCAAATCTTGGGTTTTAGGAGTGGAGTACTTCTGGAAGAAAAATGTACCTTCTGCATTAATGGTGTCAGCAGCATCTTCCAACGTCGTTAAACCGTTATACATTTTGAACTCCCCAGTGTTAGGAGAGTCGAAACTGTCGGAGTTATCAGAAACGATCGTATAGTCAACACCAAACAGCCCCAAAATGCGCTTCAGTTCACGAATATTACCAATGTACGGATCAAAGCCCAAATTGAAGTTAAACTTCCCGTTAGTGGTCTCTGCCTTTTTACCTGCCGTCAAGGTTTCCAGAATACTCTTGAGCATATTGTCATAACCTGTAATGTGGGAACCCACAAAACTAGGGGTATGAGCAGCAGGAACCGGGAAATCTTGAGGAATAAACTCCTCATTCTTCGCAGTTTGAATAAAGGCCTTAATGTCATCCCCAATAACTTCCGCCATACAAGTGGTGCAGAGGGCAATCATTTTGGGGTTATACAAAGTATAGGAATTTTTCAGTCCTTCCTTAAGGTTACTCAGTCCACCAAAAACCGCCGCATCCTCAGTCATGGAGGAAGAAACAGCTTGGAAAGGTTCTTTATAATTCCGAGTTAAGTGGCTGCGGAAGTAGGCAACACAGCCTTGAGATCCATGACTATAGGGCAATGTACCTTCAAAACCCGCAGCAACAAAGAGGGAACCTAACGGCTGACAAGCTTTTGCAGGGTTAATAGTAAGCGCTTCACGGGCAAAATTCTTTTCCCGATACTCCCAAGATTTTGTCCACTCCGCTGCTTCAGCTACAGCATCATGACTGTGGGCACCTTCAAACTGGCGCTTATACTCAAACAAATCTCGATAGGTTTGGGTCTGAAATAAATCGAAATGGTCTTGAATTTTACCAGGATCGCAAGGGGTTGTGGGGCTAGTATTCTCAGTCATTGAGATTCTCCTCTTATGGGGATAGTGGGTAGTGTTGAGTTTTGAGTTTTGAGTTTTGAGTTTTGAATTAGAGGATAGGTGCTTAATCACTGTTCACTAATCACTAATGACTGATCACTAGTCACTGACTGTAACCTATCCCCTAAAACCTGTCCCCTAATTCCTAATTCCAGGGTGCTTTAACCAAACTCCAAGTAGGATTATTGATTGCCATATCCATGTCACGGGCAAAGACTTCAAAGCCTTCGTAACCGTGGTAAGGGCCGGAGTAATCCCAGGAATGCATTTGACGGAAAGGTAGGGCCATTTTCTGGAACACGTACTTCTCTTTAATGCCCGATGCAATTAAGTCCGGTTGCAGTTTTCTGGCAAATTCTTCAAATTCGTAACCACTGATGTCATCGTAGATGATGGTGCCATCTTTGGTGTAGTCTGCTGTCCGTTTGTAGTCGTCACCGTGACCAAATTCGTAACCCGTTCCGATCACTTCCATTCCTAAATCTTCAAAGGCAGGGATAACGTGACGGGGACGTAAACCACCCACCATCAACATTACGGTTTTACCTTCTAGACGAGGGCGATATTTAGCAATGATTTGATTCATGCGATCGGTTTCGGCGGCGATTACTTCTTCAGCTTTGGCTTGAATTGTTTCATCAAACTGGGCAGCAATTTTCCGCAAAGACTTGGCGATTTGACTGGGGCCAAAGAAGTTATATTCTATCCAGCCAATGCCATATTTTTCTTCCATGAATCGGCAAATATAGTTCATGGAACGGTAGCAGTGAATCAGGTTTAACTTCGCCAAAGGAGTCATTACGACTTCGTTAAATGTGCCATCTCCAGAGAAGTGACAGATCACCCGCAGACCGATCGCTTCCAGTAATCTGCGACTGGGCCAAGCATCTCCACCGATGTTGTAGTCACCAATGATGTTGACATCATAGGGGCCAGACTCAAAGCCTTCTGGGAGTTTGCGATACTCATCGGCTTTGGGCATTACCCAGTCCCGCACGGTGTCGTTGGCGATGTGGTGACCTAGGGATTGAGAGACCCCCCGGAAACCTTCGCAACGTACAGGAATCACTGGTTTGCCATACTCTTTAGCTTTCTTTTTGGCAACCGCTTCAATGTCATCCCCAATCAGTCCAACAGGGCACTCAGACTCGATCGTAGTGCCTTGACTGAGGGGGAATAAGTCTTCCAGTTCATCGATCAGTTTGTCGAGTTTTTTGTCACCACCAAAGACAATATCACGCTCTTGGAAGTCAGAGGTAAACTGCATGGTACCAAAGGTATCAACCCCTGTAGTACCCACATAGTAATTGCGACGACCAGACCAGGAGTAGTAACCACAACCCACAGGGCCGTGACTAATGTGAATCATATCTTTGACCGGCCCCCAGACCACCCCTTTTGCACCAGCATAGGCACAGCCACGGGTAGTCATCACACCCGGTACAGACTTGCGGTTAGAACTCACGCCGCAGTCCGATTTACCCTCTTCGTACACATTGAGATGCTTCGATCGACTCTTTTTAGCTTTGTCCGGGTAGGTATCTAGTACCTCTTGGACGATCGCCTTTCTCTCTTCAACAGTAGTGGTCATGATGTACTCTCTCTTTTGACGAACTTTTGACGTAGAGTTAATGTGGGTTAATGTGAGTTAATGTGGGTTAACTTAGAGTTGAACCTTGAACCTTGAGCTTTATGAACCTTGGGCTTGAACTGAAATTGAGTTAGACAGCCGTAACGCACCACTGGGTAGGCTTTGATGCGTTAGGCTGTCACTCATACCCTAAACTAGTGCGGGCACTTTACCGGCATCGGAAGCGATCGCTTTTTCGTATTCTTCGTCGCCACCCAGCAGACCAAATTCAACCAGTAGATCTTCCAATTCATCCATAGTAATAGGAGTAGGAATGACGAGGTTTTTGTTCTCTTCGATCTTGCGGGCGAGGATGCGATATTCTTCAGCTTGCTTACTGTCAGGAGCGTACTCAATAACAGTCATTCGGCGCAGTTCAGCGTGTTGAACAATGTTGTCGCGGGGGACAAAGTGAATCATTTGAGTACCCAGCTTAGAGGCGAGGTTTTCAATCAGTTCAATTTCCCGATCAACGTTGCGGCTGTTGCAGATTAAACCACCCAAACGCACACCACCAGAGTGAGCATACTTGAGAATGCCTCGTGCAATGTTATTGGCAGCATACATTGCCATCATTTCACCGGAGCAAACGATGTAGATTTCTTGTGCTTTACCTTCCCGAATA
>DALYGI010000177.1:0-8351 GCA_031971595.1 Prochlorotrichaceae cyanobacterium CTOTU29312 | reverse complement strand
AACGAAGAGGTTGTTGTTCTCTTGAACATTGGTTCACATGATGAAGTATATTGATTATTGATTAGAGGAAACGGAAACGTGATGCTTCGCCCTCAACGGTTTTTGTGACTCAGTGAAGGAGCGATCGGGCTGGGAGATAAGGAGAGGCGCGGCGAGCGATCGTTTTTGTATAACCAAGAACGATCGTAATTTTGTGACAAGTTTGGGAGCGATCGTGATTGGGATATAGGCAGAAGCGATCGTTTTTTATTACTGAATATTCTGAGGAGCGATCGGTTTAGGATGTGGGAAAGCGATGTTTCGCCCTCAACTGTTTTTGTGACTAAGCGAAGGAGCGATCGTTTAGAAGACTCTAAACGCGACTTATTCCCAGAAGCGATCGGTTATAATAGATATGATTTCCCTTAATCCTTAACTGTTTTTGGAGATTTCCAATGACCTTGCAAGAACTACAAAATGAAGTATTGCACCTATCTATTAGCGATCGCTGGTATTTAGTGAAAGCCTTACTACAGTCGCTACAGCATGAGACATTATCAAGCTCTGGCAATGTGTTCAACCCAGTAGTCAGTGAAGTAGATGCTCCATTTCAAGCGATCGCTATCAATACCCATGGCTTTAAATTCAATCGAGAGGTAGCTCATGAGCGTTAGAGCATTTCTTGATACAAACATTATCATCTATAGCTATTCTCAAGACGAGCTAGAAAAACAGCAGTGTGCCCGTGCCTGTGTGCAAAATAAAGATGTATGGATCAGCACTCAGGTTTTGAACGAAACCATCAATACTCTAAGACGTAAGTTTTCCTTGAGTTATGTTCAGATTAGGGCAGTAGTGGATGAGCTTACCCAACAGTTCCAGATAGCTCTAGTTCGTTTTTGTATCACCAGGAACGATCGTAATTTTGTGACAAGTTTGGGAGCGATCGTGATTGGGACATAAGCAGAAGCGATCGGTTTAGATGGTATAATCTAAAGTAAGCGATCGTTCCTTGCTATACTAAGGGAACGATTTGAGGGAGTACAGGTCATGAAATTGTTGGAACAGGAAAAGGCTATACAGCACCCAAAGTTGCCCGATATTTTGCAAGAACTACGGAGCTACTTGCAAAATATTTATGGGGATCATTTGAATGACCTCATTTTGTTTGGTTCACAGGCAAGAGGAGAGGCGGAACCCGATTCAGATATTGATTTGCTGATTATTCTTAAGGGGGAGGTTGATCCTTGGACAGAGAATCAGAGAACTAGCCAACGGATCAGTCAAATTTGTTTAGACTATAGCGTTGTAATTTGTAATATTTTCGTTTCTGTCGAACAATTTACAGCAAAGTCCAGTGCCCTTTTACGAAATATCGCTAATGAAGGGGTTTATGTGTGAATCCTGAACAAGAACAGTTGATAGCCAAAGCACAAGATAGCCTTAAAGCTGCTCGTGTACTCGCAAATGAAAGACTCTATAGTTTCGCAATTTCGCGGGCATATTACACGATGTTGAGCGATCGATTGTCGTTATGGTTTGGGGGATGGGGCAGCGATCGTATATCGCCTTTATTTAGAAGAATTTTCTATAATTAGGAATGATCGTTTCTTGTGACGATTTCAGGTTCATGGGGGAATTGGGTAGAGAGGAGTGCGGTATAGTGGAAGTCTAATATTGGGCGTTCACATCCATGACCAATTCCACCACCGATTCTGACCCCTTACTGTACTTCCAATTTGAGGCGGATTTTATCCAGACTTTGCGCTGTATTCCCCTCAGTGTGCGTTACAAACTCGATACCTGTGGGGTGAAGCTCAAACTCAACCATTGGCATCAGTTTTCCGTGGAGGAACGGCAGCAGTGTTTAACTCAAGCCTGCCACAGCCCAGAAACGATCGTTGTCTATCGGGATATGCTGCAAGGCTTAGTTCTCCATTACACCGATCAACCGGCTGCGACTTTGGAAATTCTGCCTAATCCCCCTTGGGAGAATGGGGAGCAGATTCCCGCCCAAGTTTTAGAGCAGACCATGCAGGTGGGGCGTAGCCTGTCCCTGGGGGAGTGGCAAGCCTTGAGCCTGCTGCAACGGTTTACCCTGATTAAATTAAGTCAGCCGGGCCATGAAAATCGAAATTTTGTGCCTGCCTTAGATGAGTTTATAATAGGCGAGGGTAGACCTCCTTCGGGCTTGGGCGTTCAGGGTTAAATATTCAAGCTTAGATATTCAGGGTTAGATATTTAGGAATGAACAGGACTTAGGTGCATCGGAGACCACTCGTATTCCAGGTTTTATGGTTACAACCTTTCAACAGCAAGAGCCTGCACCTAGAGTTGCGTTAGCGGCTGCCGTGGCGCTTATGGTTCATTATTTCGACATCCAGGAAACTGATGCTTGGACGGTGGTGCTGGGGCTATCGGCGTACAACCCTCCCAGTTGGATTCGTATTGCGGTGATCGAAGCTCTCTATCAGGGGCGGTATAAAGCGATCTCCGTGGAGCAGATTTTAAGCATTTGGCGGCGACGGGGCAAGATTTTATCCCATTTTAATCGGGAGTTTGAGGCGATCGTTACGGTGCCCCTGCCCGATCGGGTTCAGGCGCAGTTACGGGCTCTCGCCCGCGAGCATCAGTTAGAGCATCGCCAACAATATAAAAACCAAACTCAAAACCAAACTCAAAACCAAAACCAAAACCAAAACCAAAACCAAACTCAAAAACAAACCCAACGTCAAGATCAACCCCAACGGATCCAACCGGCTCGAACATATCAAAAGCCCCAATCTCAGAATCCTCAATCTCAAAATCTTCAACTGCCCAATCCCCAAGCTCAAAATCCCCAGCCTCAACCTTCTCAGGCTCGACCCCCTCAGGCTCAAGATCTCCATCCGTATCCTGAACCATCCCTGGATCTGTCTCCCTCGGCTCAACCCCCTGAATCCCAAACCATTCTTCAAAATGCCACCCTCCCCAGGCCGATCGTTGCTTCTCTAGGGTCGGATCCTGGTGAATCAGAGGTCTTGGGGGGAGAAGAGTCTTTGGAGTCAAATTCGCTAGGGGAAAATTCTCTGGAGTCAGAAGATACGCCGGGGGGGGATAGGCTGCCATCAGATTCTCTGCCCTCCTCGTCCCTCGGTGATGCGGTTCCAGGCAATCGTGCCCCAACTTTAAGAACAGAAGCGGAAACCATAGAAGAAGAGGCGACCCCGCGTAATGCTCCCCTTCCCGGTATGGCCAAGCTTCCCAGCCTGCCCAAGCTCTCTCAGCTTGCTAAAATCTTGAATTTTAATCCTGCCAACATTGCCGTTGTGGAGGCTGAGGAGAAGACTAGGCTTGAGCCAGAGATACCCCTAGAAACCAGTTCCGATCCCATTCCCGATGGAATCCCCGATGCAACTTCAGCCTTAGCTCTAGAGCCAACGATCGCTGAGGCAGATCTAGAGTTTTCTAGAGAGGAACCTAAACTTCTTCAAGAGCCCAAACTTCCCGCTCCTTTGCTCACGGAATCTCGTTGGAGTCCAGCGGTGCGGAGATCGTCTTCTCAAATTGATCAGTTTTGTCCCACTCCCGATCGTTCAGGATTCGATCGCAAACTGTTAGCATTAGCCAACCAGTCTTAGATTTTGCTTTAAGTTCTGCTTTTATTGTTACTGTTCCTGTTTCATCCTGTTTTCTATGGCTTCCGTGATTCCCTTTGATCGGGCTACCCGCACTGGCCTGCCTCCGGTTCCCGTTCCTCGGAATGCTGAGCAGTTGGACAATATTAAGGCGCACTTGGATCTCATTTTGCTGGCGCTGGAGTCTTTAACGGGGATTGGCTCTGAGGCTATGCTCCAATCGGCTCAGGAACTCCATCTGTCGGGGCTGAGCGATCGGGTGAATTTGTGGCGTTTACGGCAGGCGAGTCCGCTACGCAAGGGGCAAAGTGGCCGCAAAAAGTTAGATGTGGAAGAGGCCCGCTCTTTGGTGCTGGTCAGTTGTCATTTAGCCCATCAACATCAGCGCACGGTACGCCATGCGGTGGCAGTGTTAGAGCAGTTTAGCCAACAGGAACGCCCCCCCCACGAAGCGCCGATCCTGGGAGATTATCTCGATCGCTTTTGTAATCTCTACTACGATCGGATGCAGGCGGAGGAGGAAACCCCGAAGGAATTAACCGCCCTGGCGCTGAAGTTATTAATTGATCTGTTGTTTTATAGTGGCGACAATGGGGCCAAGCGCCTCTGGTTAGCCCTGATTGAACGATCGGTGCAGGCACCCCGCCCTTAGCGCCCCATCCAGGCCGCAATCCGATCGATCGCTTCCCCCATCCGTGATTGTGGGAGTCGTTACTTCTTCTTCTTCTTCTTTTGTTTTTTAGACTTCGGCTTGTGGGTTCCAGAACGATCGCCAAATCCTTTGGGTTGAGATCTCTTTAAAAAATACTGCTCCAATTGATTAAATCTTTTACTGGAGAAAAACAACTGATTTAGGGATGGCTCAAAGCGTTTTTTTAGACCTAAATAAACTTGAGCTTCATTCCAATCTCCGACAATGGTTAAATCAACTCGATTGTTGATAAAGGCTTGCTCAATCTCTTTTGCGACTTCCACAGCCTTCAGATCACACAGTTCGCAAATAAAAAAACCATTTAAAGTGCAATCGTCTTCAGATTCTGTCGGTTTGGAAATCTGTTCAACAAAGAAAGTAATGAGGGATTCTCTTTGTTCAGGGTAAGAGTGAGCTAGAAGACGAAAATAGTTAGTTAAGGTAATGCGTACAGATAATAAGTTCTTTGTATTGGTGACATATTCTTGGACGATCGGCTTTACTTCTGGCCCCATTAAACCCAAAACCATGGGAATTTCTTCATAAGTCCAATCATCGTACAAAGAAACTTTGTCTAAAAAGTTGATCAACGGGGACGCAGCGGATAATGCCTTAAGCTGTCCTAATGCTCGACAAGCAAATATCCGCCCATCTATCTCATCATCGTCTTCGATCGTTGCGAGATGAATCAGTTCAGGAATATCATCTTCAGTCAGTTCTAGAGCTTGAACATAGTCAGGCCATTCTTCCGGTTTTGCAAAAGCTATGCACCCCCCGTAAGAATTTAAAAATTTATCTTTGAGGGTCATTTGTGGGTTGTCGCTCATCGGTTTTTCACTCATCTAAAATAACCATTAACTACCATAATCCTTAACGCCCCATCCAGGCCGCAATCCGATCGATCGCTTCCCCTAAGACGGGACGATCGTGAACGAGGGCAAACCGTACATAGCCTTCCCCGGAGGGGCCAAAACCAATGCCTGGGGAAACTGCAACTCCCGTTTCTTCTACTAGGGTTAGGGCAAATTCCATCGATCGGTCTTGCCAGGGGGCAGGCAGAGGAGCCCAGATATACATGGTGGCGGGGGGCAAGGCCACGGGCCAGCCGCAGTGCTGAAGAGCGGCCACACAGAAATCCCGACGCGCTTGAAAGGTTTGGCGCATCTGCTCCACACTCCTTTGAATGCTAGGATCTCCCGTCAGGGCGGTGATGGCCCCCTGCAAAATCCCCTGATATTGGTTGAAATCGATCGCTGCTTTGACTTGACGGAGGGCTTGGATAATGTCTGCGTTGCCAATGGCATAGCCCACCCGAAAGCCGCCCATGTTATAGGACTTGGACAGGGAAAAAAATTCAATGGAGCAGGTTTTACTCGGATCCGCCTGGAGAATGGAGGGGGGACGGCTATCAAAGGCTAAATCCGCATAGGGAAAATCGTGAACCAGGATCAGGTCATGGCGGCGGCAAAAGTCCACCGCTTCCTCAAAAAAAGCCAAGGGAGCGATCGTGGTGGTGGGGTTGTGGGGATAGCTGAGAACCATTAACCGCGCCTGGGCTAAAACCGTGGCAGGGATGGTGTCAAACCGGGGTAAAAACTGGTGTTCCGCCAACAGAGGCATGGGATACACCCGCCCATTGGCCAGATATACGCCCCCCTCATGGGACGGGTAGCCGGGATCCATCAGCAGGGCATAGTCACCCGGATTGAGCACCGCTAGGGGCAGATGGGCAGTCCCTTCCTGGGAGCCAATCAGCAGTAAAACCTCCGTTTCCGGATCCACCCCTAGTCCAAATTTTTGCTCGTACCACTGGGCCGCCGCCCGCCGGAAGTCTTGGGTGTTGCGGTGCAGCACATAGCCGTGGGTGTGGCGATCGGGCAGACAGGCTGCAATGGTTTCTAAAATGGGGGCCGGGGTGGGTAAATCGGAGGAGCCGAGGGACAGATCAATTAAAGATTGATCAATTAAAGATTGACTATTCAGGGATTGCACCCGCGCCTTAGCCCGATCCATATCTGCAAAGACGTTTTTTTGTAAGGGGCGAAGACGATCGGCAAATTTCATGGGGTATGAGGTATGGGGGGTATGGTGTATGGGGGACGGTAACGGAGTATGCAGGTTCTCATTATAGAGAATAGAGAATAGAGAATAGAGAATAGCGTAGATTAGCGTAGATTATTAATCACACTCATAATTTTGTCCGGTACTAAGGGTTTTCTTAAATAAAAATCTAGGACGCTTTCCATGGCTTCTAAATTCAACGATTCGGGCGCTAATCCCACAAATTTAACCGGTGGATCTTGGCATTGTTCCCGTAGGGCAGTAAAAAAGGTACGATCGTTGGGTAATAGTTCCAGATTAACGATCGCTAGGAAGGGATCCAGCAAATTTAATTGTTGTAAAACCGTTTCACTGTCCATTAACCAGATGACGTGATACCCGGCCACGGTTAACAATTCACAAATTAAAGTGGCGCTACTGTCATCATTTTCCAACAGTAAAACCTGTCCTTCGGAGGGGGGATGACAGACTTTCTCCTCTGGATGATTGTCTAAAGGACGGGCCGGTAAAGGGGCATCCGGTAGGTAAACTGTAAACTTGGAACCCTTACCCAGGCTGGATTCCACTTGAATTTTGCCGCCATGTAGTTCCACAAATTGTTTGGTCAAAGCTAACCCTAAACCTGTGCCGCTATATTGTCGGCGGTGGGAGGCATCTAACTGCTGAAAATTTTGAAAGAGTAGGGGTTGTTCACTGGGGGCAATGCCAATTCCCGTATCCTCCACCTCAAAAAAAACTTGACCCCCTTCTCGCCAAACCCGCAGCAGAACCTTACCCCCCGCCGGGGTAAACTTGATGGCATTACTGAGTAAGTTACAGAGAATCTGTTGAATCCGTTTATAGTCTGCCCGAAAGTTCACTTGATGGGGTTTTAAGTTGACTTCTACCTTCAGTTCGATCTCACTTTTTTCGGCTTTTTCCATAAACAGTTGCCGACAGGTTTGCGCCATCTGGGGCAAGGAAAAGGTTCGCAATTGCAGAATGGTTTTCCCCGCTTCCAGTTGGGACAGGTCTAAAATATCGTTAATGACATTGAGCAATTGTTCCCCACTATCATGAATCGTTTGTAAATATTGCCGCTGACGATCGCTCAGGGGGCCAAAGGCCCAGCGCAAGAGGGTGGAAGACATGCCAATCACACAGGTTAAGGGGGTGCGAAGTTCATGGCTCATGGTGGCTAAAAACTCACTTTTTGCCCGATTAGCCGACTGGGCCACCAATAGGGCATCCCGCAATTCCTGGGTATATTCCTGTACCCGTTGCTCTAGGGTTTGTTTTTGCTGTTGTACCTGTTGGTAGAGTTCCGCCTGATAGACTGCGATCGCTAAATGCTCCGCAATGTGCTGTAGCGTTTCCTGCTCATCCCCTAACCAAGGGCGCGGCCCATCACACTGATGCAAGGTCATCAAGCCCCACAGCGATCCCTGCACTAAAATCGGCAGCGTCAATCTGGCCCGCACTTGCATCCGGTTCAAGGTCTCCAGAATGGCAGGATGGTGTTGGTAGTGGAGATGGACATCGGGCACCGCCACCGCCACCCCTTGGCCATAGAAATCCCAGTCGGCCTTGAGGTGCATGAGATCGGGGGGGGAATCGGTGGCAATGACAGGGTTTAGATCAGGATGGCTAAGGGACTCAAAGGCAAGGTACTGATCCGGGGCGAGTACATACACCGCCGGATCCTTAGGTAGCGTAAGGGGATGGGTTCTGGGATTCAGCCGATAGACGATCGCCCGCTCCACCCGTAAAAGTTTACGAACCTCTTCGATGGCCGTGCGTAAAATCACATCTAGATCCAGGCTCTGGCGAATTTGAGCAGAGACCCGACTAATTAACTGATCCTGATCCATGCGCCACTGAAGGGCTTGGGCAATGGGCTGACACACGGGAAACTGGGCGGCTTCCTGGGCACTGAATTCTGCGGTCTGGTCTTGTGAAGCATGAGGTGCTGAGCCAGGATCCTCTGACCCCTGACCATCTGCTCTCTGACACTCTGAAACTTG
>DALYGI010000176.1:6625-8382 GCA_031971595.1 Prochlorotrichaceae cyanobacterium CTOTU29312 | reverse complement strand
AGTAAAACAACAAAAAAGAGGGAGATGTCTCCCTCTAACCAGTCTACTGGAGTAACGCCTAAATCTTTACCGATTACCGATCGGCCTTCACCAGATGAGAGAGTTGAGATACGTGGGAAGCGGCTAGACCAACACCAACAGGCTCGGAGGTTGTCCCTTGGAGAGGCATGGGGGTGCGTTGGCGATCGTTCGCCGTAGTTTCGGCCAAGATCTTAACGGCATGGCCAGACGGGAAGACCTCTGAAGATTCCCAAGACGGCGCAAAAGGAGCTAAGCATAGGTCGCAGGACTGCCAGGAACCGGAAACACTGACCCCCAGTTGTCCACAGTGTCCGCCTCTTCTTCCTTCTGGTGTGTAAAAACGACAATGGCGGCAATGACTGGCTACTCTATCCATAACGACCCTCTCCTTGGAAACTGATTCTCTCTATCATGCCTGAATCTTAAGCAGAGAAAAGACTCAGCTTCTCCCTTGAAAGCCACACTACATCAAATCTCTACCTTTTTTTGCTGATCCCCGCTTCTTTATAAAGTCTTTATCTTTCTGAAAACAATCGTAAACTTTCAAGATAAATTTTCCCTGCTTGTGTCGGGGATCACGTTTTATGGGGCTGCTATGGAGGATTAAAGGCTGGGGATCACAGATAAAGAGATTGATCGGTATTGAAATTAATATTCAAATAAAGAGGGCAATCCACTTTGGATCCACTCTGATCCTAGAGGTGAGCCTGGATACTGTCCCCGGAACAGGGAGAGCAACGGTCACCCCTCGGAAGGAGAGAGGTTAGGTATGTTGGTATACGCAAAAATCTCAGAAACTTTTGTATGTTTAGATACAGATACGTGGGTATTTTCCGTTAGATCAACCCTAGGGTTTGCCCTCACCTTCCCCGGATTTTCGCCGCAAATGCCGCAAATAATCGCAAATAATCGCAAATAATGATGATCGGCGGGGTCATACAGTCTATGGAAGCCTTAAGGTAGGATGATTGAGAGACTAACCTGGCCTCTTTCGGGCACTTTTCGGCATAATTGCTTTAGTTTTATCTGGCTCTAGGGCTTAGGTTAATTTGGAATGTGACCTACCCGTGCAGACCAGGTTGGTGGGCTCTTTGGTCGTCTTCTCAAGTTAAATCTATGGGCAGCAACTTTTCCTTTGACTCTGGCAACACCTCCCCTGCTGAGCTAGTCCAAATTTTATATGATGGCGATCGTCCCGACTGTGTGCAGGAAATCGCCTTTTGGGAGGAGCGTTATCGAACCCGATCGCCTTTGCGTCCTTTTCAGGCAGAGTTCATTAATCTGAGCGAACCCGGTTCCGATCGGGCTGAATCCTTAGGGCTCTCTAGCCTAGACTATAGGGACAAGATGCTGATCCGACTGGGTAGCGGGGAGATCTTAGAAAATCAAGACGTATTTCGCTATCTGGAACATCACCTAGGTCTGGGCTTACTGGCCCAAGCCACTCAGTGGCCAGGGGTGGGTTCTTTTTTTCGGGGATGGTACAAAACCTGGATTACTCAGAAATTGCCCCATACCGGGCGGTGGTCTGGAGAATTCGCTAGCCCTTTGCATCCCGATCCCGTGCCTCCAGAGGAAGGAACCGCCCCAGCAGCGATCGAATCGGAGGAGAATTTTTGGAGTTGGAATGATTCACCTAAGGACTCAAGTAATGACTCAGTTAACGGTTCAGCTAATGGTTCAGCTAATGATTTAGTTGATGATTCAGCTAATGATTTAGTTGATGATTCAGCTAA
>DALYGI010000176.1:0-6525 GCA_031971595.1 Prochlorotrichaceae cyanobacterium CTOTU29312 | reverse complement strand
CAGCTAATGATTTAGTTGATGATTCAGCTAATGATTTAGTTGATGATTCAGCTAATGATTTAGTTGATGATTCAGCTAACACTGAGCAACCACAGGATCACTCTGAAAGTAGCCCTGTTGAATCTATTGAATCTATTGAATCTATTGAATCGAATGATTTAGACCAATTACTTGCGGATGTTTTAGATCATTCAGATCTAAGTGGTTTAGACTCAGGTGGTTTAGACTCAGATGGCTTAAATTCAGATAGTCTGGATTTAGATGATTTAAGATTAGATGATTCAGGGTTAGATTCAGGATTAGATCAATTAAGCATTGATAACCGAAGTATAGATAGTTTAGACGATAATTTAGATTTAGAGGATCTAAACCAAAATAACCTAGACCTAGATAACCTAGATCTCGATAATCTCGATCGACTCAATGAGTCCGGTTTTTATATTATTGAAGGTATAAATTCTAATTGGGCTGATCTCACTGGTGAATTTGATGTGGTGGAATCCTCCAGTGGTGAAGATCTGGACAATTGGATCGATGAACCAGTTTCGAGCACTGGAGAGGTACTTTCTACTTTAGACCTTTTGGATGATCCCCATGAGCTTGAACTGAATATATTCCAATCCGATGAGGATAATTTAGATCTAACAGGGCTACTGGATCTAGACGCTCTGGAACGAATGTTAGAGATTGAGCCTGATTCTGAGCAAAATCTAGGGGCGGAAAATCTAGCAGAGATGCTAGAACAAACCGATCGTTCTATGGAGGCGATCGTTGATGCTTCTGAGAGTTTTGACAACATGGATACCTTCATTGAATCCGCTGGCAATTCCGGCAGCATAGGCAGTCTGGGAATGCCCATGGGACATTTAACCGATCCTACTCGCCATCTAGCTTCCAGCCGTATGGATCAGACCATGAAAGTCCCCGTGCGTCAACTGGATGGCTTAAGTAATCTGATTGCGGAAATGGTGGTTAGTCGCAACTGTATGGAAGCGGAATATGAGCGCTTAAGGCATTTTCTCACAAATTTACTTTATCAAATGCAACAGTTGAGTGACCTCGGCCAACGCTTTGAACATTTGTACGAACGATCGCTCCTAGAAAATGCTCTAATTTCCAATACTCATTCCTTCAATAGGTCGTTTTCTGGCACATCCAAAGCCGAACACCAAAAATTTGACGCTTTAGAAATGGATCATTTCAGTGAGTTTCACTTACTTTCCCAGGAAATGATTGAACTGATTGTACGAGCGCGGGAGTCCGCCTCAGATATTGATTACGTCATTAACGAGCCATTAGACTATATTGCCAGACATTTTCGCCAAGTGACCACCCAGGTTCAGGAAGGTCTAAATCGATCGAGAATGGTTCCATTTGAGCAATGTACCATTCGTTTACCCCGTGCAATTCGAGAAGTGGCTTTACGATCGGGAAAGGAAGCTACCCTAGTGGTAGAGGGTAAAGAGACCTTAGTGGATAAAGTCTTACTGGAACAATTATATGATCCTCTAACCCACCTGGTTAATAATGCGGTCATTCACGGCATTGAATCACCGGAGCAACGCACCGAGCTAGGGAAAAATCCCTGCGGAACCATTACCATTCGTGCTTTTTATCAGGGGAATCAAACCGTTATTGTCATTAAAGATGATGGGGCAGGAATTGATGCGGAACGAGTTCGTATGAAAGCCTTACAAAAAGGGCTAATTAATTTAATGCAGGCTCAAAGGCTCAAAGATATTGATATGTTTGACCTGATTTTTAACCCTGGCTTTAGTACCAGAGATCAAGCGGATATCTTTGCAGGGCGGGGCGTGGGTATGGATGTGGTCAAAACTAGAATTGAAAGTTTGCGAGGTACCATTACCGTCGATTCTACCTCAGGCAAGGGTACTCGGTTTACCATTCGCTTGCCCCTAACCCTGAGTATTACGAGGGCTTTATGTTGCATTAGTAGCCGGGCAAAGGTTGCTTTTCCCATGGATAGTATCGAAGATATGTTAGACCTTCATCAAGATGAGGTGAAGCAGGATCGAAAACAAAGACAGTATATTCATTGGCGGGATCAAAAGATTTTGTTTAAGCCCCTTTCTGATTTGTTGAAATATAAGGCTACCAACGTAAGGCGGAATAAAATAGACTGGTAGATCGGCTGAAACCCTTGCGGGCTGGGATCGGCTCTGTGTAGGAGTTTTCGCCTTAAGTTGATACCCAAATATAACCGATCCTTAAGTCGGAGCACTATTTATGCCGGTGGCTCCGTGGAAGATAATATGCTTTCTATTGTTATTCTTCGTACCACAGGAGAATATTTAGCCATACAGGTAGATTGGGTAGAAGGGGAACGGGAAATTGTGATTAAACAGTTAGAGCGCCCAATCCCTAAACCTCCGGGAATTGCAGGGGTTACGGTCTTATCCGATGGGCAAATTTTACCCGTTATCGATGTCCTAGAATTGGCAGAAATGTCCCAGGGAAGGCTCCGGCAATCCCTAGAAAGACTCTGGAAAACTCCCATTCCGGTGGTCAAAGAACCCACGACGGTTAAGCAGCACGTTGTCCTGATTGTGGATGATTCCATTACCGTTCGAGAATTGTTGTCGATGACCTTTCAGAAAGGGAATTACCGGGTGGAGCAGGCGCGAGATGGTCGAGAAGCTTGGGATAAATTACGATCGGGTCTACCCTGTGATCTAATCTTTTGCGACATTGAAATGCCCCGCATGACAGGACTGGAATTACTGGAAAAACTGCAACGGGATCCGGATCTCAAGAAAATTCCGACCGCTATGCTCACCTCCCGTGGGGCCGATCGTCACCGTCAGATGGCTATGCAGTTAGGGGCCAAGGCCTATTTTACCAAGCCCTATCTGGAAGAAATGCTGCTAGAAGCGGCGCAGCGGATGTTGAAGGAGAGCTAAGGAAAACTAGCCCTTTCCCGGAGGGGATCCAAATCTAGCCCCATAGGGTTGGCGGATTGCCTCTCTTAGGAGGGGCCTGGGGGGCGGCTGAAACTCCCCCTGAACATTTAAGATTTAAGAAGAATTGTGAAAAAATTCCGCAAGGGAGGATCAAGAGGCTGATACACTGGGGAAAAAGTTAAATCACCATAGGGATCCCAATTTTCATGGAAAGCCTGATTTATATCTTAGTTCTCGTTTTGGGCATTGGCGTATTGTTCTTTGCGATCGCCTTTCGTGAGCCCCCTCGTATTGGGAAGTAAACGCTGATTGTTGACCTTCTCAACAGAATCTATCCTCTCTCCTCCTCCAGCGGGGAGGTTCCCAGCTAAACCCAGATGCCATGCAGCTAAACTGTTTTGGGTCTGGGTTTTTCACATGGGCCGTTTTGGCAAAGGACTGCGCTAGGATGGGGGGGTTATTGTCAACTGCTCGTCAACTGCTCGATCGCATTATGGCCGCCCCTACTCGTCCCTCTGCCCTCCGTGAACCTACCCAGAACGATCGTCTGGACGATTTCGATCGACGGATCGAAGCAGATGATCCGATCGAAGATGTGGAGATGGGCATTCTCGATCACTTTGAGGAACTGCGGCAACGGATTTTTGCAGCCCTCCTAGCAGTCCTAGTGGGCATCAGCCTTTGTTTTGCCTTTGTTAAGCCCATCGTCAAATTGCTAGAGCTTCCGGCCCAGGGGGTTCGCTTTTTACAACTGTCTCCCGGAGAATTCTTTTTCGTCTCCATTCAAGTAGCGGGCTATAGTGGTCTACTGATTTCTAGTCCTTTTGTTATTTATCAAATTATTCAATTTATTTTACCCGGCTTAAAACGATCGGAAAAACAGTTATTAGCCCCCATTGTTTTTGGTTCGACCTTTCTCTTTGCCGGAGGTCTAGCCTTTGCCTATGAGGTTTTAATTCCCGCCACCCTACGATTTTTTGAAAGCTATGGGGGGGATGTGGTGGAACAACTCTGGTCGATCGATAAGTATTTCCGCTTTATCCTCACCCTACTCTTTTGTACCGGCTTAGTTTTTCAAGTTCCGGTTATTCAATACCTATTGGGTCGCCTAGGGTTAGTCACCGCCCAACAAATGTTTTCCAATTGGCGATCGGTCATTCTCGGCGCAGCGATCCTAGCGGCAGTGCTGACCCCCTCCACCGATCCCCTCACCCAAACCCTATTAGCCGTTCCGGTAATTGGGTTGTACTTTGGTGGAGCCGGTTTAGTGGCCCTCACCACACCTAAACCGTGACCCCCTTTCTATCCCTGCAAATCCCCTCACATCCCCTAAAATCAGATGGCCATTATTGCGTTAAAAGCTTGGTATCTTCGGGAATACGAACCCATTCGTGAGTTAGAAAAACGCCCTCAAGATTTACGCTTAAGTAAAAGCAGTTTACTGAAGTCGGCACTCCGGGCCGATTTTTTAGATGATTCAGCGATCGTCAAGGAATCAGAATGGTTTCAGCGGTATTTAGAAGGGGAAAAAGTTGAATTTTATATTGAAGGAAGCGGCGGTTATACCATTGCTAACGTGGATCTCATTAGCCACGAGCTTTACTTTGTTAAACAAGATGTTTTAACCCATTTAGATCCCAGTATTTTCTTTTGTTATCAAACAGACTATGAAGAATCTAGCCTGATGCTGCGCGATGAACTGATGGCGGCCCTCACCACCTTAAATCAACGATCGCGGTTGCCCCTAAAATTAGAAGAATCCCATCGCCCCGGAGATACCCCCTTAAGAGTATCGAGCACCTTACTCCGCAAACTACGGCGCAGTCTGATCTTTGTTGCGGATGGTACCACCATCCTAAGTCTGAGAAGCCATCCCCCCCAATTATTTCCCAGTCCTAAGGTTTGCGTAGAATTGGGCTACGCGCTCCACTGTAAACGATCGGAACAACTATTAGTAGCTCAAATGGAACGTAAGGAAGTGCCGGGACAATTTCCTTTCGATCTGACCCTAGATCAAAAATTAGTTTTTGAAACCCAAGCCGATCTTCACAAACTGCTCTTACCTGCCTTAGAAAATAAATTAAAGCAGTTTAACTTGGTGTAAGCCCTTTACCGCGTATACCAGAGGGTCAGGTGTAAATGGCTTTCAACAACCAAACACTTTAACCCCTGATTAATATAGTTATTGGCCAGATCTATAGCCGCGTGTCGAAAATGCAATGAAAACGACTGCCCTCTAGAGAGCAACACCTGACTCACACAAATACGATCGTTTGTGGTGCAAGGAACGCCATAATCTTCCAGATCCTTTGCCTTGATCACACAAGCAGAATCCAAATTTAAATTCAGCAAATTAAAAGAAGAATCACAGCTTTCGGAAACTGGGATCTCCGCAGAATAAATCATTGTACTCATAAGACAAAAATATCCCCGGAAAGAAATATCCTATCTAACTGCGTATCACCTATAGCCGTTACCTAAAATGAACATCACATACTGACAGTAAACAAATCCTAGGCAAAGATCAGTGATAATACGATCTACCAAGAGTGATCTGGATCATAGAGTTATGATTTTTCAACCTTTTTTCAGTAAAAGTACGGATGATAGGGCTATTTTTTTATCTAAAATACCCCTGGTATCATGCTTTTATTTCTTGTCAATTTGTCTTACACTTAAGCAATAACCGCTACCCGTCCTTAATCTCATCCCTTAGCCTCCATTGCCATCATGGTTTCCACTGCCGATCAACTTCTCTCCCAACTGTCAGCAGTCGCGCAACGCTACAACCAGGAATATCGAGGTGAGGGACTGGCCCTTCCCCCAGAAGTGGAATCCATGGGTATCTTTCAGGAGTGGCGATCGGGGAAACTCCAAGGAAAAATTGCCTCCCCCTTTTGGGAACTGGGTGTGCCGAAAAAACGGGAACAATGCTTAGATCTGGGATGTGGCATTAGTTTCTTGGTCTATCCTTGGCGAGAATGGGATGCCTTTTTTTATGGACAAGACATTAGTTCCGTGGCGCGGGATGCCCTTATGTCTAGAGCCCCCCAACTCAACTCCAAGTTATTCAAAGGGGTTCGTCTCAAGCCAGCCCATGAGTTAGACTATGAGCCCCAGAGCTTCGATCGGGTTTTCGCCACTGGGTTTAGCTGTTATTATCCCCTGTCCTATTGGGAGACTGTTTTATCCCAGGTCAAAAAAGTGCTTAAGCCCCAATCTCCCTTTGTCTTTGATGTGCTGAATCCAGAGGCAGAACTCTCAGAAAATTGGGCCATTCTAGAAACCTATTTAGGTGCAGAGGTTTTTCTGGAGCCGATCGATCGCTGGGAAGAACTACTCCGATCGTCAGGGTGTAAAATTCTTAAAAAACAGCCCGGAACTTTGTTCAACCTCTATCAAATTTGCTGGCATTGAAGACCCATTCAAAATAAGACCTAAGACCTGAAATAAAATATAATATAGTAAATCAAAGCTAAGCTCAAACCCATTGTGATCTAGGAAGCTAAAAGCACGAGAGTTCGTCGTACCCTAAGCAGACCTAGCTAAAGCGCCTTGACTCCATCCTATCCACCCTATCCCCATGTACTCAGTCTGGTCACAC
>DALYGI010000175.1:3905-8483 GCA_031971595.1 Prochlorotrichaceae cyanobacterium CTOTU29312 | reverse complement strand
GGGTTAACGTGGGGAGGGGCTTTTTGTCCTTCTTGGATAATGCGCCTTTCACCACCAGCGTCTGTATGCGTCCCTGTTTACTGGCTTTAGTGCAGCCCTGATCATTGCGATCGTCAACGTCATTTCAGCCCCCTCCGTCAAGGAAGAAGAGGCAGAAGTGGTGCCCTATTTGCTGCGAACGGGCTGGGTGATGACCTTGGCCGGTGGATTGTCCAGCTTTGGGGCCACCTTCCTGGCCGGTGAACTGATCCTCCGTCAGTTGCGGCTGGGCACCCAAGACCTAAACCTTCAGATGAGTCGGGTTATTCAGGGGGATTTTAGCGCCCAGGCCACCGTCTATTCCGAAGATGAAATTGGCAAGCTAGCCACCAACTTTAGCCAAATGTCGCGGGTCATCCTGACCACCACCAAAGAAGCCCAGCGCAAGGCAGAAGAACAGGAACAGCAAAAAGACGACTTACAGCGTCAGGTGATTCGACTCCTGGACGACGTGGAAGGGGCCGCTAGAGGGGACTTAACGGTACAGGCAGAGGTGACCGCCGACGTGTTAGGAGCCGTGGCAGACTCCTTTAACCTGACCATTCAGAACCTGCGGGAAATCGTCTTCCAGGTGAAACAGGCCGCGTTACAGGTAAACAAAGCCTCCTCCGAAAACGAAACCTTTGCCCGAAGCTTATCCTCCGATGCCTTGCGTCAAGCGGAAGAGTTAGCGGTGACCCTCAACTCCGTGCAGGTGATGACGGACTCCATTCAGCGGGTGGCAGAAAGTGCCTCCGAAGCAGAAGCGGTGGCCCGTACCGCCTCCGCCACTGCCCTCCGGGGGGGTGAAGCGGTGGAACAAACCGTGGCGGGGATTCTTCGCATTCGGGAAACGGTGGCAGAAACTACCCGCAAGGTGAAGCGCTTAGCAGAATCTTCCCAGGAAATTTCCAAGATTGTGGCCTTAATTTCCGCCATCGCCTCCCGTACCAACCTCCTGGCTCTGAACGCCAGTATTGAGGCGGCACGGGCAGGGGAATCGGGTAAAGGGTTTGCGATCGTGGCGGACGAGGTGCGACAGCTAGCGGATCGGGCGGCTAAAGCCTCTAAAGAAATCGAGCAAATCGTTTTACAAATTCAAAGTGAAACGGGCTCGGTTATGACCGCCATGGAAGAAGGAACCCAACAGGTTATTGAAGGGACAAAACTGGCGGAACAGGCCAAACGATCGCTGGAAGATATTATTCAGGTGTCTAACCGCATTGACCAACTGGTGCGTTCCATCACCCAAGATACCGTGGAGCAAACGGAAACCTCCCGTGCGGTGGCCCAGGTTATGCAATCGGTGGAACTCACGGCCCAGGAAACCTCCCAGGAAGCCCAGCGGGTATCTCGATCGCTGCAAAATCTGGTGGGGGTTGCGCGGGATCTACAAACCTCAGTGGAACGTTTCCGCGTGGAGGCCTCCCATTGAGATCCATTCCCCTTGCGGAGTTCTGTAGGATTCAGCTATCGTTAACACATTGTTAATACCGATCGGAATCCTACCTGATTTTTTTGAAGAGGGGCATCGACAGGGGGTAATAGAGCGGTGATGGGATCTGGATTAGGATCTGGCCTAAACCACTCTCTCACCCACTAATGAATCGGCATACCTTATCGTCCGATGATGAGTATTCACCATGGCAATGGATACAGAGCAGCGGCAACGGATTCTAGGCTACTTTTTGGAAGAGGCCGAGGAGCACCTGTCTACCTTTGAGCAGGGACTGTTGAACTTTCAGGAAACCTTACGGGATCCGGAATTAATTAATGAGCTATTTCGGGCAGCCCACTCCATCAAAGGGGGGGCAGCAATGTTGGAATTGTCGCCTATCCAAAAAATTGCCCATCGCCTCGAAGAAAATTTTAAAATCCTGAAAGATAACTATCGGGCATCCTTTAGCGCGGATGTTTCCCTCCTACTCACCACCATTGTCGCGGCCCTCTCTACCCTGGTGAATCATGTCAAACAGGGGAAAGAATTATCGCCAGACATCAGTGATCCTATTTTAAATCAAGTCAGGCCCCTTCTGGAAAGACTAGAGCAGCAAATTGCTCAGTCCGTTCACGGTGAAGCCACGATCATTGAGATTGCCAAACCGAAATCCGCGAAGAGTCGCCCGGAGCCGCCTCCCCCTGCGCCTTTGAGTCATCGCACCACCACCATCTCCACAAACTCAGAAGAGAGCGCCCTACATCTGATCTTCAAAAGTGACATTCCCGTTCATTTGCGGCAAATGTTGACCTTATTTAAATGTGCTGATGAAGATGCAGCACGAGGGGAATTGATCCGACTTTGCGATACCCTAGACCGCATCGGAGAGCAGTTTGAACTGGCGGAATGGTGTAACTTAGTGGGACTGGTACGCATTGCTATCCTAGATCCAACCACAAGTTACCCCGAAATCGGAGCGATCGTTCTCCGGGATTTAAAACAAGCCCAAGACAAAGTTCTCAAAAATGCCTGGCAGGATATTCATGCCAGTTCCGATCTGCTAACCTTATTACCCACCCATCCGTCCCATCCCCCAACCCTGCGGGATGATAACTTTCTGATTACCGATCCCCTTGTCCCAGAGGAGTCCTCAACCATGATGGAAGACACATTAGACTTTGATACCAGTCCACTCGGACAAATTTTAAACGAACTGGATCAAAGTGAGCTAGAGGATTTGGAATCTTCAGCATTTTCTGATCTGGAGCCCAATCTAGACGTGGATCTTGGTCTGGATCTCAATATGAATATGGATATAGATATGGATATGGAGACAGAGGATATGGACAGTCTGGCGGATTTATTTGGAACCGAGCAAGCTGAGCCCGCTAACGGCACCTCTAACGCTGATGATAGTTTCCTTCAGTCCATAGGGGACACCTCAGAGGAGGACGTGGACAGCATTTTGACAGCCTTGGAAAGTCTGCCCACCGTAGAAGAAGAAGTAAACCTCGATGAGTTATTTGGCGATTCTAGCGAAGAAGAAGCGATCGAATTTGAGGACTTAGGGGCGGAAGCAGGGGAACCAGCGGTGACAGCCTACCCCATCGATGACGAAATTAGTTTAGCCTTACAAAATTTAGAACCGGAGCCAAGCAGTGATGAGGGGGATTTATTTGATCTCGATAATACCCCAGAGGCGGATGCGGGGGAATGGAATTTGCTATGGGAAGAAACAGCGAGACCGGAAGAACCCCCGTTGCCCCCTGAGCCATCTATGGATTCGATCGCTTTGCCCGCTGTTGAATTCGGGGATGATCTGGGATTAGACGATGCGGACTTATCTGCTTTACAGGATTCCAGTGGGGGGGATTCTGGTTTTGAGGGGTTAGGGCTTGATGGGTTAGGGTTCGATGATTCTAGCTTTGGTACTTTAGATAGCTCTAGTTTGGATAGTTTGGATAGCTCTAGTTTGGATAGTGGTAACTTTAATGAGTCGATGCTGAGTTTAGAAGAGTCAAGTTTAGAAGATTCGAGCTTGGATGATTCAGGTGTAGAAGATTTAGACTTAGATTTAGATAAGTTAGGTGGAGAAGATTCCGGTCTACACTCAAGCGCTGGAGCAATGAACCTGCTTGAGCCAGATGTACAGAATGATACGACAGCGGACGATTTTAGTCTGGTTGAAGAGGATGTTGAGATTGATGAGATAGCCTTAGAGGACAATAATTTTAGTCTGCTTGAGGAGGATACACCGCCAAATCTACAGTCAAATCTACAGTTCGATCAGGGCATCCACGAGGAAGTTGATCTAGAAGTTAATCTGGAAGCTGACTTTATGGCAACGGCGGCGGATCTGTCGCAGGATCTGCCCTCTGAGGATTCCTTTAGTGATTTCCCCGAAACCCTTGGAGAAGATCTGGTTTTAGAAGCGGTTGAGCCCCCAGTTCCCCCCGCCCCTGAAGCGGAATTATTTGATCTAGACAGTAGATCCCAGGGTGCTGATCCCCAATCCCCTGGTAAGAGATCAAGTGGATTAGGTTGGGAATCGTTCTTTGAAGAAGAAACACAAATTGGGGAATATCCCATCCCTTCAGCGGACTCAGAAGATCTGTTTGATGACAGTCTCATAACTCCGATCGTCTCAGCGGAGATGAGTGCAGAGCCCACTTCTCTAGATGCAGACTTTGGTTTAGAAATGGAACCAGAGTTAGCGATAGAAGATCAGGGGTATTTTGAGTCAGATTCCAGGGTAGAAACGATCGCTTCGGAGGGTTCGGAAGAATTTAATCTGGACTCTCAAGTTCCTGGCTTAGACTTTGAAGGTTTTGAAGGGGAATCCGACGATCTAGGATTAGGATCCGAAGAGCTTAGTTTGGGATCCGAAGATCTGGGTTTAGGTTCTGAAAGTTTTGCAATGAATTCTGAAGATCTAGGATTAGAATCTGAAGATTTAAGTCTGGAGTCTGAAGGTTTTGGATTAGAATCTGATGATCTCGGCTTAGATCTCAGTTCGGAATCCGAAGATTTGAGCTTAGAATCTGATGGATTGGAACTTGGAGCCGAAGATCTGGGTCTAGGATCTGAAGATCTGAGTTTAGAATCTGAAGATCTGAGTTTAG
>DALYGI010000175.1:0-3805 GCA_031971595.1 Prochlorotrichaceae cyanobacterium CTOTU29312 | reverse complement strand
ATCTCAGTTCGGAATCCGAAGATTTGAGCTTAGAATCTGAAGGTTTTGAATTTGGAGCCGAGGATCTGGGTTTAGAATCGGATCCATCAGACACGGACGCTTTCCTCGATTTTGGAATGGAAGAACCCATGGCAGAATCTGTCCCAGAGATTGCCCCTGTTCCCCCTCAATCCCAAACGCAAGCAGAAGTAGCTGAAGAAGATAGCGAATTTGATTTACAACTATTGGGACTAGATGACACCTTTACGGGCCGCATTAGTGACAGTGAACGTGCCGCCTTAGCTCAAGAATTGAATGAATTAGATTTAGAAGTGGAGGTAGCCTTCGATCCTGAACTCCTGCCGGGTGGTGAGATGCTAGATGAAGGATTTGACTTAGATCTGGCCAATGACTTTTATAGTGAAGCCGCTGGCATTTCAGGGATTGACATTGGATCTAATGCAAGCTTACCCAGCCCAGCAGAACTCGAACTCTCGGAACCATCCCAGGCTGGCGATCTAGACCTAGAGTGGGGTGGTTTTTCCGATCAGGATTTCGATTTACCCCCGACTAATGATCTCTTGCAAAGCGAAATTAGTGACTTTGAAAACCTCTCGGAAGATGCCCTCCTCCGGGATGATCTCTTTGAAAGTTTAAACCCCTCAGGATCCGCTTCCCTGAACGATGAATGGGGTGACTTAGATTCCATGTTGGCCGCACCGAGTTTATCCCAAGAATTGGATGATTTTGCCCATTTAAATGACCTTTTAGGCCCTTCCTCAAGCCCAGAAACTTCTCTAGATGGTTTAGATGGTTTAGATGGCTTAGATAACCTCGATGCCTTACTGGATAGCCCCGTTTCTAGCAATGGTTTGGGGCTAGAGCTAGACGATCTGGATTCCCTTTTAGATACGCCCGCCCCTCCCGCTGCTCCCCCTCCAGAGCCCGATTCAGGGTTGGGGGGCTTAGATGAGGATTTATCGGATTTGATGCTTCAGGCGGATATGTTAGGGGGGCCGCCTGTGGCCGCAGGCTTAGGGCAGCCGGGGCGACGAGCGGCAGTCACCCAACAATCCATGAAGGTTCCCGTCAAACAGTTGGATAACCTCAATAACCTGGTGGGGGAAATGGTGGTCAACCGTAACTCCCTAGAAACGGATCAGGAACGGCTCCGGCAATCTATTGATAAATTGCTGTACCAAGTTCAACAGTTAGGGGATGTGGGACAACGGTTACAAGATTTGTACGAACGTTCCCTGTTAGAAAATGCTCTTTTGGCGAGCCGTCAATCGGTCATGCAGCCCCAACGATCGACTCATCATGATGACAGTCACCACGATGGCTTTGATGCCTTGGAAATGGATCGTTTTAGTGGCTTCCACCTCCTATCCCAAGAGATGATTGAATTGATTGTCCGGGTTCGGGAATCTGCCTCAGACATTGATTACATTGTGAACGAGCCTTTGGACTATGTGGCTCGAAATTTCCGACAGGTGACCACCCAACTTCAGGAAGGGCTAACCCGCGCCCGAATGGTTCCCTTTGAGCAAGGGATGACCCGCTTACCCAGAGCGGTGCGGGAGGTGGCGGGCCGTTGTGGCAAACAGGCCAAATTAATGTTGGAAGGGAAAGAAACCTTAGTGGATAAGGTGTTGTTGGAGCAGTTGTATAACCCCATGACTCACCTGGTTAATAATGCGGTAACCCACGGCATTGAAACCCCTGAGGAACGCATGAAGACCGGAAAACCTCCAGAAGGAAAAATTCAAGTGCAGGCCTTCCACCAAGGGAACCAAACGGTGATTGTGGTTTCTGACGATGGGGCGGGGATTGATGCGGAACGGGTGCGCCGCAAAGCGATCGAAAAAGGGCTGGTGAGCCGAGCAGAAGCTGCCACCCTCAACGAGCTACAACTCTATGATTTCCTCTTCCATCCGGGCTTTAGTACCAAAGACCAAGCGGATGATTTTTCGGGACGGGGTGTGGGGATGGACGTGGTACGGACAAACCTGCAAAATATGCGCGGCAGCATTAATACGGATTCGGTTCGGGGTAAAGGCACCACCTTTACCATTCGGTTACCCCTGACCCTCAGTATTTCCAAGTCCCTCTGTTGTATCAGCAACCGGGCGCGGATTGCGTTTCCCATGGATGGGGTTGAGGATATGTTGGATGTGCCGGAGGATCGGGTACAGCGCAATGCTCAAGATCAACCCTGTATTCAATGGCGGGATCAGTTAATTCCCTTCCGTCCGTTGTCCGATCTGTTGCGCTTTAATCGGCAAACCACCCGCAGCACCGTTTACGGGGGGACTCAAGACGATGATATGTTGTCGATCGTGATCCTGCGGACGGCGGGGGAATACATTGCCCTGCAAGTGGATCGGGTGGAAGGGGAGAAGGAAATTGTAATTAAACAACTGGAAGGCCCCATTCCTAAGCCCACGGGTATTGCAGGGGTTACGGTGATGTCCGATGGTCAGGTCATGCCCATCGCCGACGTACTAGAACTCATTGACCTAGCGAAGGGACGATCGCGCCAGACCCCCAGCATGCTCTGGGAGCAAGAACCTGTCATGCAAGAAGAAGCGCCTCACGAGCCTCTGGTGCTGATCGTAGACGACTCGATCGTGGTGCGAGAATTGCTCTCCATGACCTTCAACAAGTCCGGTTACCGGGTGGAGCAAGCCCGCGATGGTCAAGAAGCTTGGGAGAAATTACGCTCCGGCTTGCCCTGCGACATTGTGTTCTGTGACATTGAAATGCCTCGGATGACGGGCTTGGAACTGCTGGAAAAACTACAAAAGGATCAAACCCTCAAAAACTTACCCATTGCCATGCTCACCTCCCGTGGGGCCGATCGTCACCGCCAAATGGCCACTCAACTGGGGGCCAGGGGCTACTTTACCAAGCCCTATCTGGAAGAAGCCTTACTGGAAGCCGCTTCCCGGATGTTGAAGGGAGAGGTACTGGTGGGGGCTGCGGTCTAATGATTCCTAGGGTCTAGGGGGGCTAGTTGAATCTAGTGAGGTCTAGAAGTTTAAAACTGACAGGACTTCCGCCCGTAGTTATGAATAACGTGTAACAATATTGACCAGGCTTGACCAGACTCAACCCAGTTGACTAGGCTTGATCAGCCTGGATCAGGTCTGATCAGATTCATGGGTAGGGGATCGCCAAATTAGTTCAGTATCATATTCATTTATATCAGGATAAAGACTTAGAAGAATCTAACTACTTTGGTTATTTTCTCGATATTATTAACGTTACCCTAGCTATCTATGCTGAGGGAGTCAACTATAACGTCATCCCCTCCAAGGTAAAATCGCCAAACGTCCCGCCTCCAAACCAGAAAAGCTTAGACCAGCAGAGCGTAGATCAGAACAGCTTAAGTCAGAATTTAGACCAGACAGGCACCACCTTTGGGGATCATGACTCTCTCCCAGAGAGCAACCCCCTAGAGACCTATCGTATTTTTGCCCAGTCTCAAACTGTCGGCCAGCGTTCCCCTGTTTCTCCCAAGACCACCGCCTCTCCCGCCCCCAAACCCAGTCCCAACCGCACGGTTCTGTATGATGCGGTGACGGGGGAAGAAATCATTTTTGAGACTGATCAACTTTCGCATTGATGACCCGCACTCGGAGAGAAAATTGCATTAATAACTTCACGAAGATCTGTTGTACGCTTACGCCCATTTTTATTCTCGGATTTAGCTGATCAAGCCTGTTTTGACTGATCTGCACAAGCCTTGACCTGGGCAGCACGATCGATTTCGGGGGAAGTATTGAGGATCCCACAAGAAAAGGGGAAGGATCCACGGTTAACT
>DALYGI010000174.1:0-8524 GCA_031971595.1 Prochlorotrichaceae cyanobacterium CTOTU29312 | reverse complement strand
TTGGAAGCTGGGAGTTGAGAATTAGGAATTGGAAGCTGGGAGTTGAGAATTAGGAGTTGAGAATTGGGATTTGAGAATTAGGAATTAGGAATATGGAGAGTAGGAAATTAAGAATAGGAAATGGAGAATGGGTAGATCTGATGAGGTTTCTTGCTTTTCATCCTTTAGCCTCCATCTCCAGTTTCAAACTCCCTAACCCAAAACTCAAAACCCAAAACTCAAAACTACTCCCTATTCCCTATTCCCTATTCCCTTACCGCATCGTCACAAACTCTTCGGCGGAGGTGGGATGTAACGCCATGGTGTTATCTAGATCGCGTTTGGTTGCGCCCATGGTGATGGCTACGGCGAGGCTTTGGATAATTTCCGCTGCATCTTTACCCACCATTAATGCGCCTAAGACTTTATCGGTTTCCTTGTGAACGATCAGTTTCATTAAAATCCGTTCCTGACGATCGGGTAGGCTATAAAGCATGGGACGGAAACGGGCTCGATAGATCTTGATCTCGTCTTCGCCATAGGTGCGGGTTGCCTGTTGTTCTGTTAACCCTACGGTGCAAGCTTCGGGCTGACTAAAGACGGCGGTGGCAATGTTTTCGTAGCTAATATGATGGGGATTATTGCCATATTGGGTATCTGCAAAAGCCCGGCCTTCTGCCACCGCGACTGGGGTTAAATTCACCCGATCGGTACAATCCCCCACAGCAAAAATATTGGATTGACTGGTGGTACTCCAATCATCCACTACGATCGCTCCTTTGTCGGTTTTAACCCCCGCATTTTCTAAGGCCAAAGGCACTAAATTGGGGGAACGTCCTGTGGCATACAATACGGCATCTACCGTTAAAGTGGTGGTGCTAGCGCCCTTGAGGGTCAGGCAAACCCCTTCCGGGACTTTATCAATTTTTTCCACATCCGTGTTCAGGAAAAACTCAATGCCGTGGTGAGCCATGCCATCCTGAACCTCTTTGCGAATTTCATCATCGAAGCCCCGCAAAATTCGATCGCGGCGATAAATTTGAAAAACTTTTGAGCCTAAACCGTTGAGAATGCCCGCAAATTCAGTGCCAATATAACCGCCTCCCACCACGGCAAAACGCTTGGGTTGCATGGGTAACAGAAAAATTTCCCGCGAGGTAATGGCGTGTTCAATTCCGGGAATATTGGGTTTAGTGGCCTCTCCCCCCGCCGCAATTAAAATCTTCTCGGCAGTGAAGCGGCGATCGTCTATGGCCACCGTATGTTCATCAATAAAATGGGCCGTTCCCTGAAGCAATTGCACATTATTTTTCTGTAAAAAGTCGATGTGTAAACGACTCAGACGACGCACCTCCTGATCGATCGCCTTGACCAGTTTAGACCAATCAAACTGAGGATAAACCTTACTCCAACCGTAGGCCTGAGCATCTTCGTAATAGTGGGAAAACAGGGACGCATAAACCATGAGTTTTTTGGGTACACAGCCCCGAATGACACAGGTGCCCCCCACCAGATCATGCTCTGCAATGGCCACACGAGCGCCATAGCTAGCTGCCCGTTTAGAAGCCGCTAAACCGCCAGAACCAGCACCAATTACAAACAGGTCAAAATCGAACGTCATTGCAGTTATCCTCAGCAGTCGCCAGTAAATCCAGTAAAACCGGCCTTCCGCTTACATCGTTGTGAGACCATCTCACCGTCTAGCAGAAAGCACCATGGACGATTTTAGCAACTCCTGAGGCCCGTACCGTTAGATTTGATCATCAGGATGCTGTCCTTAACGACTCTAATCTCTAATCTAAGTTTAAGGTAAGGTAAGTGTTTTAGAGTTTCACCCTCACCAGGGTTACCCCTGTTCCCCCATCACTTTGGGCGGCGGCTTCAAAGGATAAAACCTTGGGATGTTGTTTCAAAAAGTCATGGACTCCTCGACGCAATTTGCCCGTGCCATGACCGTGAATAATCCAAATGGGGCCGTTGGCTTCCGCTAAGGAACGATCGATTTCGATTTCCGCATCGGCTACTCGACTGCCCCGCAAATCTAGGGTATTTCGAGAGGTGCGAATTTCGGGATCCGGGATGACTTCCTGGGGTTTAGATTCTAAGGGTTTGGGTGGCTTTTTCGGGGGTTCTTCTACCTTTTCCCCTTTTAAAGATTCAATATCGGCAATGGCTAAATTCATTTTCATTAAGCCCAGACGCACGGTAATTTCACCGTTGCCATCCACTTCGCTAATCACGTCCGCCACTTGGTTAAACCGGGGAACCCTCACCCGATCGCCAATTTGGGGCTTAAAGGTGGGGGGGGCTTTGGGGGTTGCCTCTTGACGGCTCTGCTGGCTGGGCAGTTGGGCTTCCGCAATGCGATCGATCGCTTCGGTGGCGGTTTTGGCCCGTTGAGCCAGTTGGGGGCCCCGTTGCAATTTGCGGATCACTTCGGCAATTTCTGACTTGGCCTGTTGAATGGCCGCCTGGACAGCCACCTCTTGCTGTTGTTTGAGATCCCACTCCCGCTGTTTGAGTTGGTCAGCTTTGCGGGTGAGTTCTCGGTGCAAATGCTCCGTTTGGCGCAGCAGTTTGGCGGCGGAGGTGGCTTTGGCTTCTTGCTCCCGTCGCTGGTGTTCCAGTTGGGCAATGACGGTGTTTACGTCCGTACTGGCTTCCCCAAGAACATACTCCTGGGCTTGCTGAACAATGGGGGCGGCTAACCCCAAACGCAGGGCGATCGTTAGGGCGTTGGAGCGGCCCGGAATACCCCAGAGCAGGCGATAGGTGGGGGACAGGCTTTGGTCGTCAAATTCCACGGAGGCATTTTCAAAGCGGGGATCTTGATATTTGAGGGCTTTAAGTTCGCCAAAGTGGGTAGTGGCGATCGTCAGTTGGGTACGATCCGCCAGGTGTTGCAACAGCGATCGGGCCAGGGCACTCCCCTCCGAGGGATCGGTTCCGGCTCCCACCTCATCCAGGAGCACCAAGGCAGCACTGAGGCGGGGTTCCTCTCCGAGGGCGGCTAAAATGCGGCCAATGCGCTTAATGTGCCCGGAAAAAGTGGATAAACTTTGCTGAAGGGACTGTTCATCCCCAATATCCGCCAAAATTTGCTCAAACCAGGGCAGTTCCACGGGCTCCTTGGCAGGCACAAATAAACCCGCTTTGGCCATCAAACACACTAGCCCCAAGGTTTTCAGGGTCACGGTTTTGCCCCCCGTATTGGGGCCCGTAATCGCCACCACCCGAATCTCCGGCTTAATCACCAGATCAATGGGCACCACCGCCCCCCCGGACTCCTGCCGCTCTTGCCAGAGAAGCAACGGATGACGCAACTGCCGCAAAACGATCGCTTCTCCTTCTGCTATTTCTCCTTCGGGTTCTTCCTCTAGCTCCCCTGAATCCGAGGAACCTCTTCCCCTCATTGGGGCAATAAACCGGGGGGGATTTCCCGCTAACCAGTAGCTATAGCGTGCCCGGGCCGCCGCCACATCCAGCGTCGTGACGATCGCCAGGAGTAGTTCTAAATCCTCCGCCCCTTCTGCCACCTGAGTGCTGAGATCTTGACGTACCCGCTCTTCCTCCGCTTCCTCCTGGCGAGTCAGTTGGCGCAGGCGGTTATTGGCTTCCACAAGGCTGTGGGGTTCAATGTAAAGGGTGGCTCCACTGCCGGAACTATCGTGAACTAAGCCGGGGATCGCCTCTTTGTGGGTGGCTTTGACCGGCAGCACAAACCGCCCTTCCCGCTGGGTAATCACCGCTTCCTGAAGGGCGTGGCTCTGGCGCTGCACAATCCGCTGTAATTTCTGGTAAATAAACTCCCGCTGACTTTTCCACTGCTCCCGGATGCCTGCCAGCTTTGCACTCGCCCGATCGGTTACGCGCCCCCGATCGTCAATGCAATGGTGAATGAGGCGCTCCAGTTCAGGGTAGGTACGCAGGCTAGACACTAGGGCGCTAAGGGTGGGCAATTCCTCGGCGGGCTGGGCATCAATCACCCGGCGCAAATTCCGCGCCCCGGCCAGAGTTCCAGCCACATAGAGCAGTTCTTCCCCACTGAGGATGCCGCCACGACTGGCCCGCTCCAGAGCATTACCAATATCTTCAATCCCTTCAAAGGGCAGAGCCTTCCCCCCGATCGCTTCCAGTTGGTACACCTCACGGGTTTGGGAGAGCAAGTCTAGGCTATGTTCCAAACGATCGGGAATGGGGAGAGTGTGGGCGGCCCGGTGGCCCAGTTTTGTAGCGGCAAAGGTCGCTACCTGTTGGCAAAGCCGCTGCCACTCTAGGAGGTCAAGGGTTTCAGACTGAATCGATCGGCTAGTCAAGGCAAGGGGAGGGGATTGAGTAAGGATGGCAGTGACAATATTGGTGGGAATTCCATGCTGCCAGGAGTTCTTAAGATTATATTATCGAATTCTTTGGCGTAGCGCCCTAGCCCTAAACCCTCTCTAACTCCCTCTTGGTAAAGGCTTGGTAAAGGGGAGAACCGGATCTGTGATTAGGGAGGGGTAAGACTCACAAAAAATAAAGATCCCCCTGTGGCTTGGGGAATGGCGGCTTTGAGTTGTTCGGGGGTGTAGGCGCTGACTTCCTGAATGGAGCAGAGTTCTAAGCGATCGTTTCGTTGTAGGTCGTAGAGGATTTGATTGAGAGCTTCACGGGTGAGGGGGGGCTGAAGTTTTTCCCGTAAATAAAAAAGGGGAAGGTAGTTATCGGTGTTCAATTCTTGATTGAGCGCTTCAATGACGGCCAGGACTTTTTCCCCATCAATGGCTGAGTCGATTTGCCATTGGGTCTGGCTAGGATCCAGGGCCGATCGTAAAAAGTTTAAATAGATTCGCAGTAAGTCACCACTGAGCCAGGGGGTATGGCCCTCCGGTTCACACTCATCCCGCAAATACAAGAGGCCGGTCTGGGTTAGCCACACCTCGGTAATTTGGTATTTTTTGACCTTGAGCAATCCCCGATCCACCAAGTTCCGCACCAAGCGCACCCGATCGCGGGGGGGAGCGGTAGGGGGCAGGCTATCGAGGCTGAGAATGGTTTTGCGGCTGGCGACTAAGATCGATCGCTCGTCCGGGGTGATGGGGAGGGATCGGCTATCTAACTTGAGGAGGACTTCCCCAGGGGCGGCCAGGGTAAAGCTTTGAATCTCTTGCTGAAAGTCGATCCAGCCTTGGGATTGAAGGGAGTGGCAGAGATCAACTTTTTCTGAGGGGGAAAGATTCGCTTGGAATTTCAGATTGCTTAGGGAAGAGCGATAGCCCGGACATCCCAGTAACCGCAATAGAAATTTTAATTGAGGAGGAGCGATCGGGATTAACCCTTGGGCGGTTGAATCCTTTGGAATTGAACCTGTAATTGAATCTGTAGTTGAATCTTGCAGAGGATTTGATATAGCACTTGACACAGCAAAACACCCATCTAAACCCAGGAACTTCTCTTATTAGTTTAACAGTATATGGAGACTGCCTAACCGATGGGTTAAGAGTAATCTCCCCAATGTCATCTTGAGAAGTATGAGCCCAACAGATGGATGTTTGCCAGAAGTTGAGTTGAACAGATTGAATTCAGATTGCTTTCCTCCTATTGGGAAGTGAAGTGAATGGAACCTGCTACCTATTAATATAAAGGAAAGGGGGCGAGGTGAACCATCTCTTCATTAAACTTTACAGTCTTGGCTTTAAGTCTTGGCTAGAGCACCCAGATCAGCAGCCACGCCCGGCTCTCCCAGGGGAAAGGGGACTACTGCTGCTGAGATGGTGGGAGTCCGTGCTAAGCTCAAGGCAGCTTAATCAAAGATTTTCCTATGAAAAAGAGTGAAATTCCTGATACCTTTCAAGCCAAGGGACTACCGGAAGCAAAAGACCGCCTCCAGGAAGATAACCTGCCCCCAGAGGAACGGGTTTCCTATCGTCAATATCTTAAAAATAAACAGTACGAAATCAGTATTTTAGAAACGACTAAAGCTGCTGCTAAGTTGGAGGAGAAACGATCGATCGCCCAATCGATGAAAAAATCAGGATTAGGGGCGGATCTGATTGCCCAGGTAACGGGTTTGACGATCGGGGATGTTGAGCAGTTAGATGAGGTAGAGGAGGTAGAGGGGTCGAGGAGTAGAGGAGGTTGATATATTGGATAATCTTCCTGCGGGCAGTGATTGATCCCTCTGGATTGATGTCCCTAAATGGTTAGGTTCAGTTCAGTTATTGAAGTGAGTTTAGGATGGATACGTTAACCGTTAAAAATATTCGAGCCTATGGCTATACGGGCTATTTCCCAGAGGAACAGGTTTTGGGGCAATGGTTTTCTGTGGATTTGATTTTTCGCCTTAATCTGGCTACCGCTGGCGATACGGATGAATTACCCGATACCCTGGATTATAGTCAGGCGTCCAGCTTGGTACAGAATCTCATTCAATCTACGAAGGTCAAAACGATTGAACGCTTAATTACGATCGTTGCGGATCGCCTATTGCAGGAGACGATCGCGGAGGAGGTGACGGTGCGGTTAACCAAATGCCAGCCCCCCATTCCTGATTTTTCCGGGGAAATTACCCTAGAAATTACCCGATCGGCCCCTCGTTAGCTCTGGCAAAACAACCCTGATCAAAATAGTCCTCGGAAGAACAGCCCTTACCGTAAGCTCTGAATCGTTTCGATCGTAATCTGGGCGGCGGTTTCAATCTGCTCTAGGGTGGTAAATCGCCCCAGACCAAACCGTAGGGACGCTAAACTTAACGCCCGCGATCGTCCCAGGGCTTGTAAAACATGGGATGGCTCAACTTTGGCGGTGGTACAGGCGGAGCCGGAAGAAATGGCCAGGTGGGGTTGCAGTGCCAGCAGGAGCGCTTGCCCTTGGATGCCTTCAATGCTGATATTCAGGTTCCCCGCTAGGCGGTGCTGAAGATCGCCGTTGAGGTAAACCCCGTCCAAGACTTGCAAAGACTGCCAAAGCCGATCCCGCAGACCCCGCAGGCGATCGTTTTCCGCTTCCTGCTCTTTTAGGGCAATTTCAAGGGCCGCCCCAAACCCCACAATTTGCGGCACGGGCAAGGTTCCCGATCGCCATCCCCGCTCCTGACCACCCCCGTGGAGTTGGGGGGCTAGTTGTACTCTGGGATTTTTGCGCCGAACATAGAGCGCTCCAATGCCTTTGGGGCCGTAAACCTTATGGGCGGTGAGGGACAGTAAATCAATGTTTTGGGTCTGGACAGAGAGGGGAATTTTGCCAATGGCTTGAGCCCCATCCGTATGGAAGAGGATTTGGCGATCGTGACAGAGTTGGCCGATCGCTTCTAGGGGTTGTAACACGCCAATTTCGTTATTGGCAGCCATCACCGACACTAGGATCGTGTCTGGACGGAGGGCAGCGGCAAGCTGATCCAGATCCACTAAGCCATTTCTCTGCACGGGCAAACGGGTGACATCAAAGCCCAAGGTTTCTAAATAGTTCAAGGGATCTAAAACCGCCCGATGCTCCGTTTCCACGGTCACCAGATGTTTACCCTGGTTAAAATAGGCTTCTGCTACCCCTTTAATGGCTAAATTATTAGACTCCGTAGCCCCACTGGTGAAAATAATTTCCGTCGGATCTGCCCCGATCGCTGCGGCAATGCGACCCCGGGACTGTTTCACCGCTGCTTCCGCTGTCCAACCGTAGGCATGGGTCACACTGGCCGGATTGCCGTAGACCTCCGTAAAGTAGGGAAGCATTTCCTCCAAGACTCGCGGATCCGCCGGAGTGGTGGCGTGGCAATCCAGGTAAATGGGCGAATTAACCATGGGAGCAGGGGACTTCAGATCAGGTTACTCCGGCTCATTGACCAAGAGATGTAAGCGACTCATGGGTAAACAGATTTGGTTTTCTCGCTGAATTTCTAACATCCCCTGTTGCCGCAACCGTCCCATTAATCGGGTTACCGTCACCCGCGTAGAGCCGATCGCACTGCCAATTTGGGAGTGGGTGAGAGACCAGGGTAAACAGACCTTATCCTGAATCGGTTCCCCATACTCTTCGATTAACAGGGTTAAAAAGCCCAGCAGCCGATCGATCGTGCGCCGTTGTCCGAGGGCACTGAGTAACAATAATTTACGTTGATGTTGATAGCGGAAAGCTTCCATCACTTCCCGACGAAAGTGAGGCCAGTTGTCTAACTCATTCCAATACATCCAGATCACCTGGGTTTGATCCGCATGGGCATGGGCCGCCATGGTCAGAGGTTGCCGAGAAACCAACTCAAAGGGTTCGCCAGTGCTCACAAAGCCCAAAAAGGCTTGGGAGAGATCCCCCTCTTCCCCCTCTTCTGAAGTATCATCCACAACGGGAGACGAATTGGGCGCTAGGCTAGATAACCGGACACAACCACTCTGGACTAAATAAAGCAGCCCCTCCCGACTGGGGATCCGCTCATCTCGACAAAAGGTGCGATGACGATAATGTTCCTGTGCCCAGTCAATAATGCGTTGCCAAACCAGGAATGGACGGGAGGATGGGTCGGATGAGGAGAGAGTTGGAGGCAGCACGGAAAACATAGTTTAAGTAAGGAATGATA
>DALYGI010000173.1:4579-8568 GCA_031971595.1 Prochlorotrichaceae cyanobacterium CTOTU29312 | reverse complement strand
AAAGATTACGAATTTATCCCCAATATCTTCAACTAGACGCTGGAATTTAGTTTGACTCTGCCATAATTCTTTTTCGGTCTGTTTCCGGGCCGAAATATCTCGGAAAATCCCCTGAACGATCGTTTCGCCGTTAATGGTTAAAAAACCGGCACTAATTTCAACGGGTTTAATTGCTCCAGTCTTACAAACCACCAAAGTTTCAATTAATGGCACACCAAAAGCTTGGCGAACAAGTTCATATTCTTCTGGGGGATGAATATCCCAAATCGTGAGTTCTTGCAGTTCAGAAACGCTATATCCTAGTAACTCTTCACCCTTGCGATTACACTCCAGCAAATGACCCTCCAAACTTGCCAGGAAAATCGCATCTACCGCATAATCCATCAGTCCCCGATAGCGTTGTTCACTATTCTCTAGGGCTATGGTACGTTCTTGTACCCGTGCTTCTAGTTCTTTGTTCAAATCTTGAAGTGCAGTTTCAGCCTGTTTACGATCGGTAATATCTCGACAGGTATAGAGCAAAGTACCGTGATCAATTTTGACTTTTTTTATATTGATCAATAAAGTATGACTCTGACCCGTTTTATCCTCAACAGTATGTTCAAGATTTGTAATTTCCCCTCGTTCTTCTAGCACTAGAGCATCAGCATTCGGTCTATCTAAAAGGTTGCCCAAAAAGTTTTCAATGGTTTGCTTTTCCCACACTTCCGTTTCAGAATATCCAAAAATAATAGATACATTGGGACAGACGTAGGTAAGATTTCCTGAATTGTCAGTTAAAAAAACAGCATCGGAAATACTAGCTAAAATAGTGGCATACAGATTTTGAGCAGATAGAATATCCAGAAGGCGATCCTGTCGGATAATCCCCCGCAGATGGGCTAGACTTCCTTTAGGGCGACCATTTTTATCTCCGTTTTTATCTCCGTTGAGACTTTCATCAATATCGCCCCCAATAGCCCCATGAATCGGCCCATCAACAACTGAATTAACGATCGCCAGATAGCCAGGATAATGATGGTTCAGATCCGGATCTGGAGCATTCAATTGGTTCAGCCAGGCGATCGTCCCGGTCACATCAGCCAAATCCGACTCCAGGAGGGTAATAACCGATCGCTGAATCACATCCCGCAGCAGAAGCCCATCCAGGGAACGCCGTTCAGCAATCAGCCTCACCACATCCTCCGGGGTAAAGACACCGACAACCTCCCCTTGATCCAGCACCGCTAGACCTTCAGTGCCAGGGATCTGAGCCATTTGATCGATCGCCTCTAGGACAAGGGCATCTAGGGCAATCGCCGGGGGATCGTCCCTCAGCAAAGACTGGAGAGGAGAAGGCAAGCAGGACATGGGAAAACTGGAGGTAAGAAAACAGCGAGGGAGCTAAAGCACTGGGGTCATAGAAAATGAGGGCGGCTGACCTAAAGGGGATTGCTCCTAAATCGGTGATTCACGGAAAACGAATTCATACTATTCTAAGTTAAGGGGTTTTGAAGTTAAGCGGTTCCTCAATTCTAAATCCTGGTCGAATAAAGAAAAACGGGAACCCTGAGGCGATCGGCTCTAAATATACTCTGACCTGTACCGCCTCATCCCCTATGCTCCGGGGTGGTTCTAGATTTCCCCCTAGATCTCCATTAAAATAAAGTAGTAAAGCAGCAAACTCAGCAAACCCTGTCCTATAAGTTTTCCTTTCCCTGACCGTAGCCCCCAATGATTAATCATGAATCAAGATCTTTTAGCCCAATTTCAACAAGCCTATAAAGACTTAGATCTATTCCCGTTGGTGGAGCCGGAAAACATTACCAAATTTCGGGTCGATTTTGGCATGGAGGTAATGATCCGACTCAAGCGAGAAATTGAAGCCTCGGAGAAGGATGGCAAGTTTGTTTTTGCGGGACACCGGGGCTGTGGCAAATCTACCCTGCTCAAGCGTTTGGGTCTAGAAATGGTCGGCCATTATGTGGTCTTTTTCTCCATTGCCGATTTGATTGAAATGACAGCGGTAACCCACACCAATATTTTATATGCGATCGCTCTATCGTTGTTGCACCATGGCACTAAATTACGTTTAAATATTTCCAAGGATATTCAAGAAACAATCCTGGGCTGGAATACCACGATTCGTACTCAAATTGCGGAAGAAGGAACCCAAGGAGAAATGGGCTTTGAAGCCAATGTCTTTAATATTTTTACCAAGTTACAGCGGGAAAAAAGTTTTCGGGATGAACTAGAAACCACTTTTTCTAAAAAGATTTCCGATTTAGTGGGTAAAATCGATCGTTTGGCGGCGGCCATTCAAACTGCGACCCAAAAGCCAGTTTTAGTAATTATTGATGACTTAGACAAATTGGATTTGTCCTTAGTGGAAACCATTTATCGCAATAACATTAAAGCCCTATTTTCCCCTCGGATTCGGATTGTCTTTACCATTCCCGTTTCCGCCATTCAAGAACCCCAGGTAATGGGAGCCCTCAACTCCGAAGGCGTAGTGCGTCCCCACTTATTTCCCGTGGCTAAATTTTTCCCCAAGGACGATCGCCGCAACCCCAACGCAGAGCCGATCGCCAAGCCCTTGAATACCTTTCTAAAAATGTTAGAAAAACGGATTCCGCCGGACTTAATTGATCCAGAAATTGCCCGTGAAATGGTTTTATACAGTGGCGGGGTCATGCGAGAACTGGTGCGGATTGGCCGGGAGTGTTGTACAGAATCCATGGTGCAATTGGAAATCGAACCCGATCGTCAAACCCTCAAAATCGATCGAGAAATCTTAACGATCGCCGTGCAGAATTTACGCAATGACTTTGCTCGACAAATTGGCAGCAGTTTATATGATCTGTTAGTGCAGGTTTACAAAAATTCCGAACCAGAAGATACCAGTAACGAAGGATTTGTAAAATTGCTCCATGGACTAATGGTTTTAGAGTATGAAAACGCCACTCTCTGGTACGATGTTCACCCCATTGTGGTGGATTTACTCAAACAGAAAAAGTTAATCACCTAAATTTCTTATTAATTTTTAATTCTTAATTCTTAATTCTTAATTCTTAATTGTTGAGGTGTGCCGTGGATCAATCTCCTTCCGTCCAAACCCCATCTACCCAAGCCACCCAAAACCATCGTCATTTACGTCGTCTTGTGATGGCACTCAAAGCAAGTTATGGGCAGTTAAACCTGTTGATTGCCATTTGTGATAACTGGCACTACCGCGATCAATTGATCCGCACCTACGAAGGGGAATTACAGGCGGACAATGTGGAATGCGATCGGCTTACCCTCGATCGTCAACACCCCAGCCTCAAACACAGTTTACAAACCCTAGTAGAAACCACCCCCTCCATCATCAGCCCCCCAGCGATCGTCACGGGTTTAGGGGCGGATGAACTTTTAGGCATTCGGTTAGACGCAAACAAATCTGCCCAGGAACAATTCTTTTTTTCAGTGCAATGGACACGGGAAGCCCTGCGGGAATTTAGGTTTCCCATTGTCCTCTGGCTCACCCCAACGATCGCCGCCGGACTAGCCCAACACGCCCCAGACTTTTGGAGTTGGCGGGGAGGAGTATTTGAATTTTCCCAGCCCCTGAACGGCGAAAGAGACAGGCTAGAAGGGCACCAAATTTACACACCCCAATCCCTTGCCCAGCTAGAAATCCAGCCCGATCGTTTCAGCACTGATCCCCAAGAATTAGAGCAGCAAATTCAGACCTTGCGCCACCACGATCCAGACTCACCCCTGTTAGGTAGCCTGTGGCACAGTGTAGGGGATACCTACCAGGAACGTCGGCAGTATTCACAGGCAGAAAATGCCTATCGTCAGGCCCTAGCTCTGCGGGAAAAACACCTAGGAGTAGATCATCCTGATACCGCCCAAAGCCTCAATAATTTAGCAGAACTATATCGAGAGCAAGGACGTTACAGTGAAGCAGAACCATTGTACAAACGATCGCTTTCTATCTATGAGCAGCACATGGGAGCAGACCATCC
>DALYGI010000173.1:0-4479 GCA_031971595.1 Prochlorotrichaceae cyanobacterium CTOTU29312 | reverse complement strand
TGAAGCGGAACCATTGTACAAACGATCGCTTTCTATCTATGAGCAGCACATGGGATCAGACCATCCCTATACTGCCTCCAGCCTTCAAGGGTTAGCAGAACTTTACCGATTGCAAGGACGTTACAGTGAAGCGGAACCATTGTACAAACGATCGCTTTCTATCTATGAGCAGCACATGGGAGCAGACCATCCCCATACCGCTACCAGTCTTAATAATTTAGCAGAACTTTACCGAGTGCAAGGACGTTACAGTGAAGCGGAACCTTTGTACAAACGATCCCTTTTGATTCGTGAGCAGCAATTGGGTGCAGACCATCCTGATACCGCTACCAGCATTAATAATTTAGCAGAACTTTACCGACTACAAGGGCGTTACAGTGAAGCAGAACCTTTGTACAAACGATCCCTTTTGATTTATGAGCAGTACTTGGGAGCAAATCATCCCTATGTTGCCACCAGCCTTAATAACCTCGCGTTATTATACGAATCGCAAGGACGTTACAGTGAAGCAGAACCTTTGTACAAACGATCCCTTTTAATTCGTGAGCAGCAATTGGGTGCAGATCATCCTGATACCGCTACCAGTATCAATAATTTAGCGGGTTTATACTACTGGCAGGGACGTTACAACGAAGCAGAACCGTTGTTAAAACGATCTCTTTCTATTGATCAGAAAATCTATGGAGATGATCATCCTGAGATTGCCACCGACCTTAATAATTTAGGGAATTTATACGAATCACAAGGGCGTTACAGCGAAGCAGAACCGTTGTTAAAACGATCGCTTTTAATCCGTGAGCAGTACCTAGGATCAGACCATCCCTATACTGCCTCCAGCCTTCAAGGGTTAGCAGAACTTTACCGATTGCAAGGACGTTACAGTGAAGCGGAACCATTGTACAAACGATCGCTTTCTATCTATGAGCAGCACACAGGAGAAGACCATCCTGATACCGCTACCAGCCTTAATAATTTAGCGTATTTATACTACTCGCAAGGACGTTACAGTGAAGCGGAACCTTTGTACAAACGCGCATTAACGATCGCAGAGGCCGTGTTAGGATCAGAGCATCCCACCACGGTTGTTTTGCGGAACAATTACGAGAGCTTGAGGCAGAAGTTGTAACCGTCGCATCGCCGAGGAAGCGATCGATGGCCCAATAGTCTGGATGTAGCTGAGTGATTAGAGTAAAAAATCTGTCAGAATTAACTAGAGAGTGTTTTGAGGTAAATTAGATGGAACAACAAATGCTTGAAGGAACTTGGGAAGAGATTTTACTGTACGCCCCTCAGTTGGCTGGACAGCGTGTGAGGTTAACTGTGTTACCCCCAAAAACACCAAAGCCTCAGCAAAGTATTACCTTGGATCATGTCCTACGAGGAAGAATAGGACGAGTTCGATTTCTGCCACCTAATCTATCTGAACGGACGAAGGAAGCCTTTGCGGATATTTTGGCAGACAAATATAAATCATGGGGATTGAGTCAATGATACTTTGTGATGCCTCTACTCTAGTTGCTCTAATTAGCCAGAATGATGCTAACCACGATCGTTGTGCTGCTGTTCTTCCAACTCTTGAAGCATTTAGCCGATCAAGATAGTTTACCCTAACCCCGTGGTATCGACGCTTATCTGGATGCGTTGCAAAATTCGGAAGGAGAAACTTTTTACTTAACCCATCTTTCTGTGGATCACCTTCGGGCTTTGATCGTTTCCCCCCCACCGTGGGCAGGGGGAAATTAATTACTCCGTCGGGCGCTCACTGAGTTGAGGCTGGGCAGGTTTCGCTGAAATCAAAGTCTGCAACAACTCGATCGCTTCCACATATTGGGGATCGCCATCGGTGCCAAACTGCTCTGGATTCCGGTTCAAGCTCACCTGTTGCTCTTGGTTCAAGCTCACCGCCACATCTGGGGTTAGCCCGCGCTCACTAATATCGGTGCCGTTGGGGGTGTAGTAATGGGCGATCGTCACCGCAATGCCGGAACCATCTTCCAGGGCGTGAAGGGACTGCACCAAGGCTTTGCCAAAGGTTTGATGACCGACAATAATTCCCCGGCGATTATCTTGGATTGCCCCCGCTAAAATCTCACTGGAACTGGCGGAATTTTGATCCACTAAAACCACCAGGGGCAGCTTGGTCAGGGCGGTACTGTTCGCCTTTAACTCTTGGTCGCGGTTTTCCCGATCCACGGTTTTAACGATCGTTCCCTCATCTAGCCACATCCGCGCAATATCAATACTGGCATTGAGTAAGCCCCCCGGATTGCCCCGCAAATCTAAGACAAACCCATCCACATCCGGGTCTAAGGTGCGAATAGCATCCCGCATTTCCCGGGCCGCATGGGACGTAAATTGAGACAGACGAATATACCCCACAGCCCGATTCCCTTCCTGGCGGCGGGTATAACTGACACTGGGCACTTCAATTTGCTGGCGGGTGAGGGTATGCTCAAATTCTTCTCCCCTCCGGCTAAAACGCAGGCTAACACTGGTTCCCACCTCACCCCGAATCAACTCCGCCGCCTTGGCCACATCCATGCCCTGGGTAGATTGACCATCAATCAGCAAAATAACATCACCGCTTTGAATCCCCGCTTTAATGGCCGGAGAATCGGGCATGACCTGATCCACCAGAATCCGATCGAGGGCTTGATCATAGCGTAGCCGCATACCAATACCGGACAACTCTCCACGGGTTTGGTTCGTCAGGGATTGATATTGCTCCGGATCTAAAAACCGCGTGTAGGGGTCTTCCAGTTGATCCAGGGTCGATCGTAGTTCGGAATAGGCACTCTCGGAAGAATCGTAGTCTTTACCTAAGAGGTCATGGCGGGACTCTACCCAATCCGTCTGGTTAAAACTAGGATCGACATATTCCCGGTAAACAATCTGCCAAGACTGATCTAAGGTCTCCTTGGGGCTGTTTTCCCACGTAATCCCCTCTGGGTCAATTCCCTCTTGGGCAAAACTGGGTTGAGGGGCGGCAAGGACTGGAACGAGCAAGGCCAGGCTACTCGACAGGGTGAGGAGGGCTTTACGGGAGATGGAAACCAGGGATAGATTGATCATGCGGCAGGGGGCAGAAGAGGAGGAAAAGACAAGACAGCAGAGAAAAAAGATAAAACTCTTTAAGTGTAGCCCATTGGCTTAAAATCGTTGGCATCTTTGATCACAAGTTCATGAGTCAGCGCGTTTTATTTATTAGCAATGGTCACGGGGAGGATAACCATTCTGCCCATATCATCCAAAGTTTACGGGAGTTGGCCCCCCAGGTGGACATCGCAGCCCTAGCGATCGTGGGGGATGGGTCTGCCTATCGACGGTTGGGAGTTCCCCTCATTGGCCCCACCCAGGTGTTGCCCTCTGGAGGGTTTACCTATATGAATCGCTGGTTGTTGGTCAAGGACATCCAGGCGGGGTTGTTGCAACTGACCCGGCAACAGTGGCAAGCTATGCGGCGCTATGCCCCCCAATGTGATTTGGTTCATGCCACGGGCGACAGCATTGGTCAATCCTTTGCCTATGGCTCCCAGCGTCCCTTTATTTCCTTCATTTCCTGTTTATCCGCCCTCTACGAAGACCATTTAGAGTTGGATTTACTCTTGCAATGGTATTTCCGATCGTCCCGTTGTCTGCGGGTATTCACGCGGGATCGGTTCACGGCGGAAAATCTACAGCACCAGGGTTTTGACAAGGTAGAGTTTGGGGGCATTCCGTCCCTGGATCGACTGACTCCCCAGGGCAAGGACTTGCAACGGCGATCGGGCACGGATCTGGTGGCCTTGTTGCCAGGGTCGCGGCTGCCGGAAGCCTTGCGGAATTTTCAGTTACAATTGCGTCTGCTGGAATGGGTCGCTCAGATCTATCCCCAAGCCTTGCCCAAACTGCAATTTCAGGCGGCCCTAGTGTCTGGAGTATTCACAGCATTACCCGCCCTTGCCCAAGCCCAAGGCTGGGAATGGCAACCGCCCCATCGGTTAGTCTGGCAGAACCCCACTTCAGATCAATCAAACCCAGGCCAATCAAACCCAGGCCAATCCTTAGAAATCCTGTGTTTTGGCGATCGGTTTAACGATATTCTCCATGAATGTAGCCTAGTGGTGGGGATGGCAGGGTTAGCCGTGGATCAGGCAGTGGCCTTGGGTAAACCCGTGCTGCAAATTCCCGGCGAAGGCCCGCAGTTTACCTATCGCTTTGCGGAAGCTCAAAATCGCCTCCTAGGGATTTCGGCGCAGACCATTGGTACCGGCCCCGCTGACGATCGGGTCTTACAACAGGCCGCAGACTGTCTCTGGAAAACCATCAACGATCGTCCTTACCTAGCCGAAGCAGAACGCAACGGCAAAGCCCGACTGGGAGAATTAGGCGGATCCTACAGAATAGCGAACAGCATTCTCCACAACCTAGGACTTAACCCCTAATCCCTAATCCCTAATCCCTAATCCCTAATCCCTAATTGAGCTTTGTAACGAAAAT
>DALYGI010000172.1:0-8635 GCA_031971595.1 Prochlorotrichaceae cyanobacterium CTOTU29312 | reverse complement strand
GCCAAACCCATTAAAATAAACCCCACTCCCCCCAAACCGATCGCTATGAGTTTCTGTTTGCCTTTGGTTTGTACCAAGGCCACCCCAATTAATAACGTCACAATAACGATCGCCCCTAACAGCGCCCCCCTAGATCCAGAACTATAGAGTAAGATCCCTACTACTACACTGGCCACAATGCCAAAAATCCGCCGCCAGCCGCCATAGGACAAGGGAAAGAAAATAGCCAACGGAAACAGTAAAACGGCATATCCTCCCATAAAATTATTATTACCTAGGGGCAAATGATTGCGAATGGCATCATTAAACTCATCGGAGAGCCACATTTCCGGGGAAGGTCGCCACAAACTAAAGGAAATCAGAGCGGTGATTAAACCCACAACTAAAACGCTAAACCAGAGATTCTGAATATTAAACCAAGATTGAAGTTTAGGTTGAGCATCAGAGGGGAGTTCAGATTGAGATTCGGATGGGGATTCGGATTGAAATCCAGAGCTAAATCTAAGTTTCAATGGCAGCTTAAACCGGAATTGAAAACGATCGTCATTGAGACAATTTCGGCCCACATAGAGCAAGACCAAAAAACACAGTACCCGCGAAAGATTCCACAGAGCCACGGGGGGAAAGGGAGCAAACCCGCTAGACAACAATAGGCTCAACAGCAGCAACCCTACCCACACATCCAAGCCATAGCCCAGTAACTGCACCGGATAGCGGAACTGTCGCAGTAAGACAATGCCCAGCACCATCACTGCTACAAAGCCCACCTGCCACACCACCATCCACGGCCAGGAAACCACCCGCAGGTAGCTCTGGATCAGCCAGTGGAACAGAATTAAAGGCACCAGGGCGCAAATCCCCAACCCAGGCAACCAGAGGGGCATCGATCGGGGGGGCGGAGTCAGGGAAGAATTGGGGGGCGCGTCAACCATAGGTTTTGTAAAGAACCGTTACAATTTGGAGAAGTCCTCCATCAAACTTTACCTGAAAGCTGACCCATGTCTCATTCCGTAGCCTTTACCCGTGCCGAAACCTACAATCGTGCTGTGTTGGATGCAGCGCTCACTGACCTCCTGGCCCCCTGGGGTGGAATGACCCATTTCGTCAAGCCAGGACAGCGGGTGTTACTCAAGCCCAATCTCTTGACCGGATCCCGCCCCACCAAAGAATGTGTCACCCGCATTGACCTAGTGGCCGCCGTGGCCCGTCAGGTGCAGGCCGTGGGAGGCAAGCCCTTCCTCGGCGATAGTCCCGCCTTTGGGTCTGCTTTGGGGGTTGCTCTGGCCAATGGCTATGGCCCTCTCTTAGAAGAATTGAACCTGCCCGTGATTGAATTTCAGGGTAAACGTCAAGCCGTGGACAGTGCCACCTTTCCCCATCTGCGGTTAGCCAAAGAAGCACTCGATGCGGATGTGGTGATTAACCTACCCAAGCTGAAATCCCACATGCAACTCACCCTGACCATGGGCGTGAAAAACCTATTTGGCTGTGTTCCCGGCAAAATGAAAGCCTGGTGGCACATGGAAGCGGGCAAGGATGAGCATCGATTTGGGGAAATGCTTGTGGAAACCGCCAGAGCGATCGACGCAGATCTGACGATTATGGACGGCATTCTGGGTCATGAGGGCAACGGCCCCAGCGCCGGAGAGCCAAGATTCCTAGGCTGGTTAGGGGCTTCCGATAACGTTTTTGCCCTCGATCGTTCCGTGGTAGACATTGTAGGAGTCGAGCCCACCCGCATCCCCACGATCGTTGCAGCGGATCGCTTGGGTTACACCCCGGAAGCCATCAATTTTCCCCTCCTATCTCCCCAAGACCTACAGATTTCCGACTGGAAACTGCCCAGTAACCTCATGCCTATCGACTTTGGAGCACCCCGCGTACTGAAATCCACCTTTAAGCACCTGTACATCCGCTTTATCAAAGAACCGCTGCGGGCCTATAGCAATAATGCTCAAAGCAGCTAATCCTAGGCGTTGATGCTAAATCGGAGGGGCACGGAAACCGTGCCCTAAATACGATCGCTAGAGGGGTTGGATCTTGGAGACCTCCCAACATTGACCTTAGCTAAGAATAGATTTAAACTAAACCCTAGCTTAAAGGTTAAAGTGGCTCTCATTAGACGCGATACCAAAGGTTTAAGTTAACCTACGAGAAACTACACCTCTCAAGATGGATAAAGTTTAACAATAACTAAGTCTATATTTTATGAATCTAAAACTAATACAAATTAACAGTTCTAATCTTGTTAAGTCTAACTTCCGCAAGTCTATTGAAAGCTTACAAAGACTTGAGAAAATTGACATAGATGAAATTGATGATGAAGATGATATTGTTAAACCTTCATCCTATGCTTTAGCAACTGCCCGGAAATTATTAAATGAAATTTTTGATTTCCTGAAAGAAGCTTTCCCCTACTGTTCATCTAGTTTAGAACCCCAAGGTGGAATCGATTTGATTTGGGATAATTTTTTATTAAAAAGAAGGATTTGGATTGAAATTCCTGCTGAAAAAAAGTTAGAAATAACAATGTTTTACCGAGACAATAACCAAAGTAAACTTGTTAATAATGTAGATCAAAAGACAGTGCTTAGGGTCTTGTCTTGGCTCAATGATAGTCAGACTTCAATTGATAGTATTTAAGAGGTTTTGAGGTTTGTTTTTGTGGGTGATTTATCTGATGATATTTGGCTGTACAGGGCAATCACTAAAAAAGCTTGGTTTGACGTAAATACGCAACAGATTCAGCCTGCTGCTTTTAGACTAAGATCAAGGGAGCATACAGAATCTGGTTATGAGATAGGTATTTCAACAGATTTAGAGCCAAATCTGTCCTATCAGAATATTGACGATGCAGGAAGATATAGGTTGCGTCTGTCTCCTTGTTTTGGAATTTTAAAGATATTGGTAGGTCAAGTGCGGAAATTAGGTTTAGTGGTTGATAACAATCATCATAGTCATGTTAATATTCTTGGCTTTCCCCATCCAGATCTACAAAAAGAGCAGTATTTTAAGGTGCTAGATCATCTGTCTCAAGTAGCAATTATTCATTGTTTGTTTAACCCCCCTAAACAGAAACCAAAATAATTATATTCTTAGGATCGTGGATTAAATAAACCGGAAAGTTTAGGATTAAACCACAGAGGCACAAAGAACACAAAGGCGTTCGGAGCTTCGGTGTCTTGGTAGTGAAATTCCAGGTTATAAAGTCCGCATTCCTAACTGTGCCCTCCGGTAGGAATAAATTTAAACTGTAAACTGTAAACTGTAAACTGTACACTGTACACTGTCTATTCAATGATAAAAAAGGATCTAATCTAATCTAATCTAATGTAATGACAAATTTATCATTCATAGATTCAGTGAACTTGCGATATTATTCCCAATCGTCCCACACCTCTCGCCGCGATCGTTGCGAATCTGGGGAATCTGCTGGAATGCCAGAACGATCGTTGTTAGAAAATAGTCCCCCTTTTGCTTTCCCCTCCAGTTCCTCTTCTTCAAAATTATCTTCTTCAAACTCATCTTCTCCAAAGTCTTCATCCGTCCACTGTTCGCTTTCTGCTTTCACCTGTTCAACCCAGTCAAATAAATTTGGGGCTGAATCTTTGGGCGTTGCCGTAGAGGATTGAGGGTCACGCTCTTCTGTTTTGGGAATGGAATGCGCGGACGATTCAGGAAAGTCGAATAGATCATCAGAGTCCTGATCCAAGTCCTGATCTAAATCTCGATCTAAATCTGGATTGGATGGTCGTGGTTCTTCCCGAAAATTTACTCCGTGTTCCCCTAAGTCGCTAAATTGAGCGCCCAAATCCTTGAGGGTTTGAACGGTTTTATCTACGGTTTCTTGGGTGAGGGTCTGGGCTCGTTGGGAAAAATGTAACACTTCCTCTTTCCAACTTTGATAATCTTGGCGTAATTCTATTAAGGTTTGTTGAATCCGATCGCGCTGTTTTTGGATGTCTTCCCCCGCCCGATCGCTGACTAAAAGCCGTTTTTTGCCAAAGCTTAAAACCTCTGTGGGGGCTAAGGGATAGAGTTCATTAAATACACTGCGCCAACCTTTTAAGGCGACTAAATATTGGGTGATTTTTCCGGTTTTTAATTCAAATAAACAGTCTTTTACCTTCCCTAAGGGCGTACCAGACTCACTCCACACTTCATGATAGAGCAGGGTTTCCAGTTGGCTAAGTTGGGCGGGATCCGCTTCCGTGGGCTCTCCGTCCACCCAGATATTTTTCTCACTAATGGCATGGATTTGGGGCAAACTAAAGGCGAAGCGCTGTCGGTTCATTAACCCCATTTTGCAAATAAATCCCAACACCCGATGCACTTGGGGATACATCCACACCAATTCAACCCGCCCCCGATCGTCTGTGGTGGAGCGATCGAAGACGAGACAGTTTAATAATTCACTATGACGGATGACGTTTGGTTTCCGCGCCATTAGACCTCCTCTGTGTCCCTTGGAGCGTTGGGCGGCTCCCCGGCTGGCAGTTCTAGGGTTGGCGGCTCTAGGGTTGGCTGGTTTACGACTGACTGGTTTACGACTGACTGCCCCACTCCTAACCGGGCTCCGCCTTCCTGCCCTAGGGGAAACGATCGTCTACCTGGCCCCCCTTGACCCTTGACCTGGGGCTCACGATAACTAGCCACCCGCAGCACTAGCTCCCCCTGACTGGGATCGTGGCTAAAGACAAAACTGCCCTGCACCTGTTCACCACCGGATAGGGAAGCGATTTGTTGCTCTCCCGTTTCATCATCCGTTTCCCCTGGAAAACGCAATTCCGCCACAATTTGAATGGCTTCGGCACTTTCTCCCCCCTCATTGGCCACGGTAAAGGGTACATAAAACTGCTCCTCGACGGCTCGAAACGGCCCCATGACTTCAACGGTGAGCACGGGGGGACGGTTTTGATTCAAGAAATCGGCATAGATGACCAGACCAATGAGGGTGAGCAAAAATAAACTTGCAACTCCAAAGGTGAGCCATTTCCAGGGCGATCGGGTCTGGGGAGAGGGAGAATCCAACATTCAGAGGCGTTCCGTAAAGGTCTAACCTTGACTTGATTAAAAGACTTTATAAAATAATACGCCCGGCGGCTCCCCCAATGGATGCGGGTAACCCTAAAACGATCGTACTGCTCAACCATTTTTGCCACGGATCGCCGGGATGGAGTTGATGAAAAAACCAGAGCATGAAGACGGAGGCGATGAGGGAGATGAAATAGGCCAACAGGGTTTCGCTGAGGGGGCGCTGCAACCAACCGGGCTGGTGTTGGCGTTCGTCTTGGTTGGTAAACCCAGCGGCAAACACAATGAGATAGGACAAGACCAAAGAAGCCAGAATCATCACCAAGAGCCAGAGGGTGGGGGTTGCATTGGCTAAAATGCCCACCTCGTCCGTCGGGGCAATATTAAAGGCAATAATAAAAGCGCCCAAAAGGGTTGCATCCACATCGGCCCAGGTATCCCGCACATCCGGTGAGGTGTGGGCTTGTCCTGAAGCGGGTTCTAGGGTTTGGGGCGATCGTTCCCCCGTGCGGCCCCCATTTTTATTGAGCAGGGATGTGGCGAGGGCAGCCCCAAAGGCAAAGGAAATTCCTTCAAACACTAATTTGCCCAATAGTTCCGACAGGGGGGTGGCCTCGGTAATGCGACGAATGAGCACCAGGGACAGGAAGGCGCACAGCAGGCCGATCGCTAATACTTCGATCGTCTCGATTAAATTTTCTTGCCAATGGAAGCGGCCATGGCGACGGAGGGTTTCCGCCAGGCTAATTAAAAATACCCCCATAAACCCAATCCCCAAAGCCCCCAACAGCCAGAGGGGTTCAGTGGCAGAGCCAATCGACCACAACTCAACGGTGTAGAGCAGGGGAATGCCAAATAAAAAGCCCCCCGCCGATCGCTGCAAGATATATTGCAGTTCCCCCCTCAATCCCCGAAGTCCCCCCAATCCCATGATCTGTCTCCCGTCCATGCTGATGTCCTAGGCGACTTTTCGCTGTCTTTATTACTCAAGATTATGCCAGTGACGACATCAAGTGCGGTGCCAGCGGGTTTCTCCCCCCGGTTGATCAATGAGGGTAACCCCTTGGTGCTGTAACTCATCCCGGAGACGATCGGCCTCGGCCCAGTTTTTGCCAGTTCGGGCGGCTTGGCGTTGGGCAATTAAGCTTTCTATGGCTTCATCGCTCAACCCTCTAGGGGCATCGGTTGCGTTGCTCTGGGCTTCACGGGTTTCTGGACTCGATTCCCCTTGCCCCGCAGTAACTTCCAAGCCCAAAACCTGAGCCAGTGCCCTGAGGGTTACCCAGATCTGGGCCAGTTCCCCCGCCGGACGATCGCTTTGTCCCTGATGGGTGATCAGATTCCCCGCCCGCCGTAATTCCTTGGCCAAGTCAAATAAGACCGCTAGAGCCGCCGGAGTATTTAAGTCATCATCCATACCCCGCTGGAAAGCGGCTTGGGGATCGGCAAGGAGAGCAGACTCCGGCCCCGCTGCGGCGAGAACATCGGGATAGCGATCGGCAAAGGTGAGCCCATCCCGTAAGGTGTGCCAGCCACTCGTCGCCGCAGCGATCGACTCTTCCGTAAAATCTAGGGGTTTGCGGTAGTGGGCTTGCAGCACAAACAGCCTCAGGGCCATGGGGTTCACGCCTCCCTGATCTAACAACTGACGAATGGTGGTGAAGTTCCCCAAGGACTTAGACATTTTTTCGCCCCCCACATTAACCATGCCATTGTGGAGCCAAAACTGAGCCAGGGATTGCCCGGTCACCGCTTCACTTTGGGCAATTTCATTCTCATGGTGGGGAAAAATTAAATCCGCTCCCCCCAGATGCAAATCGATCGCCTCCCCTAATTCTTGACGGATCATGGCGGAGCATTCAATATGCCAGCCCGGTCGCCCCGGCCCCCAGGGAGAATCCCAAAACGGCTCATCGGGCTTCGCTCCTTTCCAGAGGGCAAAGTCAAAGGGATTACGTTTCTTGGGGGCATCCCCATCCGTATACGTGCGGCCACTCGCCCCCGCTTGCAAATCTTCTAGCCGTCGCCCCGACAGCTTGCCATAGGCCGGAAACGCCTCCACCGCATAGTACACATCCCCCGCCGAGGGGTAGGCCGTGCCCCGTTGTTCTAGTTCATGAATCAGCCGTTGAATGCCATCCAAAGCATGGGTTGCGCGGGGATAACTGTCCGCCGGTAAAATATTCAGCCGAGCCATATCTTCAAAATAGGCCGCCGTAAAGCGATCGGCCACCCCCTGCATGGTAGAACCTTCCTGCCGGGCCCGATTCAAAATTTTGTCATCAATATCCGTAAAATTCTGCACATAGCGCACCCCATAACCCGCCCATTGCAAATAGCGCCGTAGGGTATCCCAAACCATATAGGAACGGGCATGGCCCAAATGGCAATAGTCATAGACCGTCACCCCACAGCAGTAAATTTTTACCTGGGAAGCGTCTAAGGGCTGAAAAGCTTGCTTTTGGCGGGTCAGCGTATTGTAAAGGTGCAGAGTCATGAACAACGGACTAGGGAAAAACGGCTTAGCCTTATTAGCTTAAATCAGCTTAAGACAATCGGAGGCCAATGGCTTGATCCCGATCGTCGCAGGCCCCCAGACCAAAAGCTTCATGAATCACCGTTACCGCCGTTTTCCCCTGGGTTTCCTTTACTAAGCAACTGGTCTTAATTTCCGACGTGCCAATCATCTGAATATTAATCTGCTCCTGGGCTAAAGCCGTAAACATTTTGGCCGCCACCCCCGCCTCGTACACCATGCCAGAGCCGACGATACTCACCTTGGCCACGTCTGTGTTCACTTCCACCGTACCAAACCCTAACTCCTCAGCAGCGTCCCTCAGCACCGATCGGGCAGTGAGGGCATCCGCTTTCGTGACCGTGCAAGCAATATCACGGGTTACGCCGTCCGGTCTTTCAGTACAGCGCTGGGACTGAATGATCATGTCTACGCTAATGAGGTGTTTGGCCAAAAGCCCAAAAATCTGAGCCGCCATGCCCGGACGATCGGGGACAGATCGAATAGCTAGTTCTGCCTGGTTTTCGTCCAATGCCACCCCACGCACCGCTGCTAAGGGACCACGGGGAGCCTGTCCCCATTCCCCTACCCCCACCCCCATCCGGGTTTCTGAGGCTGCGGTGAGTTCAAAGGTTTTACAGAGGGCAACGATCGCTCCGTCAAAGTCAGCCCGATCGATTACGCAACTCACCTTAATTTCTGAGGTGGAAATCATTTGGATATTCACCCCCGCCTCCGCCAAGGCTTGGAACATCTGAGCCGCTACCCCCGGACGACCAATCATCCCTGCCCCGGAAATACTGACCTTGGCGATCGTTCGGTCACGTTGGATCTGATGCCGCACGGTTTCCATATCCGTTGCCATCAACTCCGCCAAACTGGCCGCCGTAATCTCCACCGCTGCGTCTAACTGGGTTTCATCCACTGTAAAGGCAATATCGTTACTTTGCCCCGCGTGGATAGACTGGATAATCAAATCCACATTAATGCCCGCCTGACTCAAGGCCCCAAAGAGATGAGCCGCAATGCCTGGACGATCGGGCACATGGAGAATGCCCACCTTCCCCTGATGACGATCGATTTCCA
>DALYGI010000171.1:0-8653 GCA_031971595.1 Prochlorotrichaceae cyanobacterium CTOTU29312 | reverse complement strand
CACCTCAAGATTTATTGAGAATTATGGGGTTTTGTTGCAACTTAGAAGGGGGGGGTATGAACCTTTACGATTCGCCATCACAAAATCAAACTTTCCGACACAATCATGGACATCTTCATAATAGGTATTGGACGTTTTAATATTTTTTAAACCCGAAATCCCATGTACCGCCAAGTTCATCTGGCATAGCTTAACGTTCCCCTCCACCTTCTCCTGACCATAAACACTAATGGCACTATTGGCAGAACGCCCCGTGCGCCGTTGAGCAAATAACGCACTCTGAATAAACATTCCCCCCGCCCCACAAGCTGGATCAAAAATACGCCCATGATCCGGCTCAATAATTTCTACAATTAACTTAACGATCGTTTGGGGCGTGAAAAATTCCCCTCCCTTTTGTCCCTCTTTTTGGGAAAAATTCGCCAGAAAATACTGATAAATTTCCCCAAACGCATCCTCATGAATATCCTTGAGGTCAAAATTCAGCGTTTTCAACAAATCCCGCAAAATCCAAGACTCCAACCGCTTATAGGTCGTGGGGAAAACCCCCTTCAACTCCTCGTTTTCCGCCTCAATCAACGAAATCGCCTCAGCGATCGACCCCCCAATATCCTGATCATCCGACAAATTCAAGAGATACCCATACCGTGCCTGCGGTGGCAAATATAAGGCCCCCTTCGCCTGATAATGGGCCGCCCCGATCGTGCCGCGCCGTCGCCCCGTTCCCTCCGTGGCCAACTCCCGCTCAACCTGGGCAAATTTATAGTCCGCATAGCGCAAGAAAATCAGCCCCAACACCGGAACCGAATACTCCGAAGGTTTAAGAGCGGAATTGGCCCGAAGATTATCCGCCGCATCCCAAAGGCGTTTTTCCAGTTCCGTATAGTTCGCAGGCATAGAGGCTAATGTTAATGATCTAAGGGATTAGTGATCTAAATTCTGTCGGCAAAACTCAGGGCTAGATGATCAAACTTCCAGCCTTCGCCGTTGGTTACAATACCATACATATCAATGGGACTAGCCCGTTAAAACCAATGCAAACCGATAAAACGCCCAATCAGCCCCCTCGCTTTTGGGGAATGATCCGTCTTTACGGGCATAAAAAAAGAGGGCCTGCCCAAAAGGGCAAACCCCGTCCTTTACCTAGTTCACTGCCATTTGCTGCTTAAATTAAAACTACGATTGCAAGAAGAAATAAACCTAGGGTCACCAGGGTTTCCCAATAGAGTGCTTGACCTTGATCAAGGGCGGCAAGCCGATCGTCTAGGACGGCGCTAGCGTTGTAGCTGTCGCTGTTGGATGCGGAAGAGGTAAGTTTCATGGTGTTCTGCTCCTAAGCAACGGTTGAAGGGGTCATGACGCAGGGAATCGGGGAATTTGTTCCGCCGCTTTCCAGTTTGAAGGGCTCAAGACCGGGAGCGGATAGGTTAGATCTAAACAGTGGGTGTCCAGAAATCTGTGTACGGTATAACCAAGCAATCTAAAGAAAAAATAAAAAGTAGAATCTTGCCTTTTATTTTGACATCCATTATCCAAAAGCATCATCGGGAAATTCCCTGAATTTAACAACGATCCCAGGCCCCAACTACCGTGATTTTACGGGGATTAGGCTGGTGATCTGATCCCTGTGGGGTGCTGGAGTGTGGTATGGGGCAGAATTTGGGCGAGTTTTGGGTGGATTAGGGACGAGGAACCATGGTCTCAAACAGGGCCGAATAGTCACTATCGGCCAGACCAGCGGCGATCGTTTCTTGGAGGATCTCAGCGATCGTTGCCAGGGTGGCGGCATTTAGGGGCAGGGTTTGGGATTCCTGTAAAAATAAGCCCACATCTTTGGCCAGGTGCTTCACCGGAAAATTAGGGTTGGCAAAGTTGCGATCGAGCATGCGCTGTAATTTTTTATCGAAGGTGGGGGCATAGAGGGCACTTTCCCGCAGAATCTCCATAAACTGCCGGACTTCCACCCCCTGCTGCTGCACAAAGCCTAAACTAAGGGCAAAACTACTGGTTAAACCGGCAATGAGTTGATTCAGCGCCAGTTTCAGGGCCATGGCGGTGCCGACCGGGCCGATGTAGCGGGGATTGGGGCCAAAATGGCTGAGGAGGGGTGTCCAGGTGGAAAATTGCTCCGGCGTACTGCCCACCATTAAGAGCAGTTGGCCGCTTTGGGCTTCGGGGATGCTCCCCAACACCGGACATTCGAGGTAAGTTCCCCCAGCAGCAGCGATCGTTTCTTGGAAGTCTCGGCTTTCCTGAGGGGCGATCGTCCCCATTTGGATCAACGTCCGATCCTTGAGGAGGGGCAGGGTTTCTTCCGTAAAAAGCAGTTCCCGCATAGCAGCCCCATCCGTGAGCATTAAGAGAATACAATCTGCGGAAAGGAGCAGATCCCTGGGCTGGGCCGCTAGGGTCGCCCCCACATCCACCAAAACCGCCGCTTTTTCGGGAGTACGGTTATAAATGGTGAGGGGCAGTTCCACCGCCAGCAACCGCTCTGCCAGGGGCAGACCCATTAAGCCCGTTCCCATTAAGCCATAATTCAATCTATCTTTCATAAAAGGCAACCTCAGCAATTTTTAGGGACTGGCAAATTAGTCTATTTTATTGCCCTATAATATTAATGAATCGATCGCTGATCTTTTGACAAATTCCGCAATGATCCCCGCTGCCCCTTTACCCAACGAGTTTGAACGAATTGCAGAACTGCTGCGATACAATTTATTGGATACCCCCAGCGAACCAGAGTTTGATGAAATTGTACAATTGGCAGCCCTGGTTTGTGATTCTGAAATTGCATTAATTAGCCTGGTGGACGATCGTCGCCAATGGTTTAAGGCAAAGTTTGGGTTAGATGCAGAGGAAACGCCGCGAGATTTTGCATTTTGTGCCCATGCGATTCAGGGGACAGATTTATTTGAAGTATCGGATGCCAGTGTAGATATCCGATTTCACGATAACCCCCTGGTAACGGACGAACCTAAGATTCGATTTTATGCAGGTCAGCCCTTACAGTCTGTTGATGGTCATTGTTTAGGAACCCTTTGTGTCATCGATCGTTACCCTCGGCAGTTAACCCCTTCCCAACGGTTTTGTTTACGAGTTTTAGCCAAACAAGTGGAGCGTTTATTAGAACTTCGGCTTCGGGTAGAAGATTTAGATCAGAGTCTGCAATTGATTAATGAACAAAAACAAGCCCTAGAAAGAATCAATGGCATCAAAGATAAAGCCTTTAGTGTGTTATCCCATGATATTCGATCGCCTGTGGCTTCTTTGCAAGGGGTTTTAGATCTGTTTGATCAGGATGTGTTCAATATGGAAACGGCCTGCACTCTCATTCAAAATTTACGGCCCCAATTTCAGAACACACAAAAATTATTAGGGTCTGTTTTAGAATGGGTTAAGGAGCAAAATCGCGGCGGAATTGTCCAATGGTCAACCTTTGCGGTGGATGAGGTGGTGCAGAGGAGTTTAGCGTGGGTACAAGCATCGGCCAACGCTAAAGAAGTAAACCTCGTCTATACGTCTAATCCCGATTTATGGATTAAAAGCGATGCAAAAATTATTGAATTTGTGTTGCGTAACCTCTTAGGCAATGCGGTTAAATTTACCAGCAAAGACGATCGAGTTATGGTACGGGCCACCCCCATGGACAATGGCAAAGTTCGCCTAGCAGTTCAGGATACGGGGGTTGGGATTAGTGAGGCGGATATGAAGAAAATTTTGGCGGAGACCGGCGGTTTTTCTACGGCGGGAACGGCCCGGGAAAAGGGAACAGGGCTGGGGTTGATGCTCTGTCAAAGTTACTTACTCCAAATTAATAGTACCCTAGAAATTAAAAGCAGCCTTCAGGAAGGCTCTACCTTTTCCTTTCTGGTGGAAGGGGTCGCAGATCTGCCTCACCCAAGCCCCAACCGAGAGGAATCGGGGGTGATGTTGTCCGTCTGAGATTCACGCCGTTAACGCTGACAGTTCAGATCCCCTAGCGCTATGATCTCAGCGTAGGACACTCAATTCCGTACCCGGTACATTCCATACCCTCAGTAAACCCTTATCGTTCCTTAATGGTCTCATGTTGAATGGCTCCCTGCTCCAACGCTTGCAAACCGCCCATGCGGATACGACCCGCCCTCTCAAATTTGGCGTTTATTACAAGCAAACCTTAGTGGCTCTGTGTCATGCCCTAGAAGACTATATTTTGCAACAACACACAGAGAGTCCTGAGGATCGTCCCTTGATCCTCGCTGCTTTTCAACAGGGGAAATGGTATTTGCAGGAGGCCGATCGCTATCGATCCTTAGCGGAGCAGGCGGCGGAAGTGGTGATTTTAGCCCAGACGGACGCGGGTTTTGCGGAGCATCCCACCAGCCAGGAGGGGAATGTGCATCTGGTGCATCTCCAACCGAGCGATCCGGTGGCTCAGGAATGGCATTTGATGATTTTGTCCCCTTCCTATACCGCCATGGTTCTTTGTCAGGAGCTATCCCTGGCGGATTATGGGGAACAGGGGCAACCCATGGAGGATTTGGAGCGTAAGTTTTATGGCTTCTGGACGTTTGAGCCGGAGTTAGTGGAGGAAGCGATCAAGCTGGGTCTGGAGCATATTGAAACCTACGATCGTCCCCTAGCCCTTAATCTGCACCACTATTTTAAGCATTATCGCCGTCCGAGCCTAGAATTTGCGGACTTGAGTGAGGTGGTGGGCAACGTGCTCGATTACCTGAGCCATACCCAGCATGATTTACATTGCCAGAGTCCCTTAAGCCTGGCGGCCACTGCCCTAGGTGGGGAATCCCTGCGGGTTCAGGCCATCGATCATAACCTGGTTTCCAATGAAGTCCAGGCCTTTTTACGGATGGCTCAGATTTTAGATCACAGTGACTTGAGCAATCCCTGTGCAGCGGCAGAAGTGGCGACCCTGGCCGAAGCCCTAGGGCAACTGGCCAATTTACCCGTTTGGCAACTACGTCGGCTCCGTTTAGCGGCACTGCTTCACCGTTTGGTGCCCCTGAGACTGTCGGCCCTGGCTACGGAAGAATCTACCGGAGACGAATCTACCGGAGACGATCGGTTATCCTGTCCCCTGGTGCCAGCGGCCCAAGTGTTGAGACGGATGCCCCAACTGCGGGCCATTGCCCAAATTATTACCCACCTGAGCGAGCGGTGGGATGGCAAAGGGCAACCGGCGGGGTTCGCGGGAACAGAAATTCCCCTAGAGTCGAGGATTTTAGGTTTGGTCGCTGAATTTCAGCAACGCATTGCCACCGCAGTTTCCCAGGGGCACCCCCTAGAGGATTGCCTTCAGCTAGCCCTCCGCCAGTGTCAGCAGGAATCGGGACATCATTGGGATCCAGACATGGTGGGGTATTTAGAATTGTTGGTAAATGGTCTATTAAGTGGTTGGAATTTGAACTTTAGTGAGCAACGTTTGGCAGCGGGGATGTGGCTCTTAGGCAATGATTTACCCAGTTAAATCTGGGTTACCCCCTAGCCTTCTCCCAGGTGAGAAGAAGGGGTGAGGGCGGTTTGAATAAGTTTCACAAGGCACAAGTTTCACAAGTTTCACAAGTTTCACATGACGTTAGAGCAGGCTTTTGCCCCTTAGGGTATTAGAAATGGGTAAATCATAGCGTTTTAAAAGGGTGGGGAGAATGTCATAAATTTGGGCATTTTCTAAGGGTTTCCCCCCCTGAGGATTTTGGGGATCGTGGAAAATCATGAGTCCATATTGGGCATGGTTGGCATCGTCGGGGCCGGTATCGTTGCCGGTGGTATAGAGTGCGTTGTGCCCTACCGTACCGATCGATCGCCAGGCCAGTTGATCAAAATAAACTAATAAATCCGGCGCTACACCCCGTACCCGCTGGTAGGTCTGTTGGGGAATATGCACTTGATTATGCCAAGCAGCACCATCGGGGCCCGTCAGGGCTTGTAATTGTTCGGCTAAGTCCTGACGCAGCCGATCGTATTCGGTTACGGGAATGCAGCCTTGGGGTTCCCGCCCCTGTACATTCAAGAAAATGCGCCCGTAATATCCCCCCGCACCCCACACCTGGGTCTGGCTCCAATCTACTGCTACCTCTTCTAAAGATTGCACTCCATCAGGGGCTTCTTTGAGGACTAAATACCCCTGTTGAATGAGCCATTCATTGAGACAAAAGCCCCCCATTAAGGCCCGCGCACCGTGGTCGGAAACGATTAGAACGGCGGTATCTGGGCTGCATTGGCTGAGTAACTGTTCAATGCGTCGATCGAGGTGAGCATAATAATCATGAATGGCAGAGGCAAAGGGAGAATTGGGCTCATGATCCGGGTGGGTAGGATCCATCGGTTTCCAAAAGGAATGGTGAATCCGATCGACTCCCATATCTACTATCATTAAAAAGTCTGGTTGTTCCTGAAGCAACGATCGTTCTGCTAGGGTAAACCGTTGATCACAAAGTTTATAAATATTCTCTAAAATTTGAGCTTTATCCTCCGATCGAAACTCCGGTACGTCTAACAAAAATTCAGGCATTTCTCGCAGAATTTCTGCCCCCAAGCCCTCAGGATAGGTAAAAGGAACGTGGACATTAGGGGTCAAAAAACAGGAAATCAAAGACCCATTCACCGCCGGGGGCGGAAAGGTACCAGGCACACTAATCACGGAAACTCGCCATCCCGCTTCCCCTAAATAATCCCAGAGGCGAGGGACTTTCACCGCTCGACCATCGGCAATGCCCATGCGATTGTAGGAACGATCGAGGCGATTACGAAACCCATAAATGCCCAATTCTCCCGGATCCCGGCCACTCATCATACAACTCCAAGCAGGTACGGTAATAGCCGGAATACTGCTCTCCAATTTGCCATAGCACCCCTGATCCATCAGACGCGAAAGGGTCGGCAAATCCGATCGCCAACGATCGAACACGAGGGAGGGTTCCATGCAGTCTAAACCCAAAATTAACAGACGCGGGGTAGGCATGATTTAGGAATTAAGAATTAATAATTGAAAATTAAGAATTGAGAATTAAGAATTGCTCAGGAATCCCAGGGGGGCATTTCTAGATCGGGTTGGTTGACATTGACGGCTTTCAAGTTGGCAACTGCCTGTTGGCTAATCTGTTGCCAATTGGGATTGTCTTCCCAGGGGCTATAAATTTGTTCTCCGGTATGGGTATAAACCCGACAAAATAAAACCTGACTAACCTCCATTGAGGCACTGGGTTCTAAGGTTAGAGGATGGGTTAATTGTTCTGGTGACAGGTGAGCGATCGAGGATAATAATCCTTTAGAAAAAACCGTATCAAATCCCGATTCTAAACAATAATAATGATCGGCTTTCAGATATAAACGGAGCTTCCACGATTCTTTTAAGTTCGAGCCTACTTTGACTTCTCTACGCTTAAACTCTAAACTTTGAACCATACCCGTCAAGGCCGGATAAAGGATAGGAACGCGCTTTTCGCCTTCCATAAAATACCAGTTACAGTCTTCTTGCCGATTACAGTAAATAAACCGCAACCTCGGACTTTCACAAAACCCTAGGGAATTTTCGGTTTGGTGTTGCTGCTTCAGATAGTCCGTCAGAATTTTCAGAGCGTCTAGGGTTTCTGAAATTTTTTGCAGCAGTTCGGAGGTGTCCATGGTGGGGAGTGGAGTAGAGGAGTAGGGAGTAGGGAGTAGGGAGGAGTGGGGAGTGGGGAGTAGGGAGTAGGGAGTAGAGGGAAGTGGAGGAGTGGGGAGTGAAAATGGAAAAATGGGACTATAGTTGATTGGCTTGGGCTAGGGCTGCTTCACTGTTTTTGCGATAGGCGACCACCCGATCCTGAGCGGTTTTATAGCGATCGTCTTCTGCTACCACTTCCGCCATCAAGTCCGATGCTTCCTGCCACCGGGCCGCTAAGGCTAACCATTCGCTACGGGTGGTGGCGGCTTTGCCATCACTGGCCGCCTGCTCGGCAATGCGTACCTAATAGGGCTAAATCCAGTAACCCCAACCCAATCAGGGCCGGCCAAACCGGACGACCATGGGAGGGGGAGGTGAGTCTGCGGGGCAGATCTTCCACACTGGGCATTATGAGCCGATCTTTAAACTTCAGTTGATTCCGTAACTGCTTCAAAAGGGAAGGCCGTTGCAGCACAATTTCCTCAGACCACAACACCAGGGTACTACGGGCAATCTCCGTTGTCCAGAGCATTTGCTGTTTACGGGTGAGCCGACTAAAAAAATGAACCCGCCCAATCTTTTGTGGGGAAATGGCTTCCAACACCTGGCGCACATGGGGCACAATCACTTCTGCTTCCAAGGACTCTTCGTTTTCCGCCTCGCACAGTAACAAAAGCGATCGTTTTTCCAACACTGCACGGGTGCGGACTTTCAAATGGGACAGGGACTCATTCAATAATTGAATAATCGCGGCAATGCTGCCGGCCTTGGCTTGAGCAATAATAACCTGACTGCTCGTGTGACCCGTATGGTAACTGGGGGGATAATCTGTGGGAAGCATAGTCCTAACACCCAACCTAATACTGTACCTATACTGTACCTATACTGTGAGGAGTACGACAGGGAACGATCGAGACGATCGGTAGGGACGATCGGCAGATGCGTTAAGGGCCGTCACCGCACAAAATGATGACAGCCCTAGGATAAGGCATCCCAGCCTAATTA
>DALYGI010000170.1:4095-8707 GCA_031971595.1 Prochlorotrichaceae cyanobacterium CTOTU29312 | reverse complement strand
GCCGCATCCCGTGTTTATTATGCAATGTTTTATGTAGCTCAGGCGTTTTTATTGGCTACCAACGTAAGGTGGAATAAAATGGACTGGTAGATCGGCTGAAACCCTTGCAGGCTGGGATCGGCTCTGTGTAGGAGTTTTCGCCTTAAGTTGATACCCTTTATTTAATTTAATGCAATTTCAAGATTGAGTGTGATGCATCCCTTATTATGGCGCTGGATCCAAATAGGATTAGTCGAGTTGGTCTTAACCTTGGTCTTGGCCTCGATCGCCCCTGTCTTTATTAATTCCGCTTACCCTTGGTTCGGTTTTTTAATCTGGTTGGGCATTATCGTAGCTTGGATTTATTCAATCTGCTCAGTAGCGATCGTTTTGTGGAAAGCGGCCCGTGTGCGGCGGTTATTTTTGCGCCATTTCCCAGAGGAAAACGATCGTTCGGTGTTTGCGTTTACGGGGCTTTCTGTGACCACGGTACAACGCAGCATTTCAGAGTGGCAATATTTAGTGAAAGATGAGGAATTTCGGGAGATGGGCCTATCGCCTTTAGCATTTATTAAAGCAGAGCAAAACCAGTCTAGAAAAACTAGCTCTAAGGGTTTAGATTATAAGTAATAAATGATAAGAAAACGATAAGCTTTCGTTAATCTTCAACCCAACTCGATCGCCATGCGGATTCCGCCTGAGCAATAGCATATTCTCGATTTCGTTTGTGATAGATTTTGCCGAGACTTTTTAGCTGTTGCAGTTGACTGCGTAACTTATTGCGATAGCTGACCAAATAGGTATCCGTAAATTCCAGATCGGAAAGTCGTAGATAAATCGCCACAATTTCAATCCGTTGGGTTGCGGATTTTCGCCCCTCTTCACTCATTTTGCCCATTTCCACCACTAAATTCAAAATATTAGGGTGTTCCCGGCTTACATTTTCCGCAGCATCAGACTGAGTGGCAACTTCTAAAAGAGGCTCCGGTAACTGATTGTGAATGATTCCCGATCGTTCTAAAATACGGGTCGCTGTGTGGGAAACTTGGCGCAGCACATCCCCGATCGCCTGTTCAATTTCACTGTACCAATCGGCTAAAACCTGAGGATTAGTTCGGGAAGGGGGTTGGCTTGGATCACTTTTGGAATTAGGCTCTGAGGGAGATTCTGAATTGAATAAATCCGAGTTTGAAGAGGCTGTATTGACAGAATTTTGGTTTGAAAAGTTGGAACTTGAGGCACCTGGACTTGAAGCATCTGCACTTGAAAAATCTGCCCTAACCTCTGCATCTAAATCTAAATCTAAATCTAAATCTGAATCTGGATCTGGGTTGTGCCCTTCCTCCCCTGGATTTTCAGTACCAGAAGATTGATCCCTAGCAGATTCAGCGGCAAAAGATTCCCGACTAGATTCATCACTAGATTCAAAATCGTCCGCCTCTTCGTCTTCGTCGTCTAAAAAAAAGTCATCCTGAGGCGTTGCTTCGTCTAAAATTTTTTTACCCAGGGTTGCCAGATTTAAACTTTGTTTCGCCTCTTCCGCAATCCGTTGCAGCGATCGTTGCATCTTTTCCCGATCGCTATACTTCAAATTTAAAAATACATCAGGAAATAGCTGGGTACACAGATAATAACTTGCCGCCACCACTTGCCGCTGAACCGTAATTCCCAAGCGTTCCAGATAGTCTTGGTAAGTCTCTTGAATTTGAGCGGTCAAAGCTTCTGTCTTACTTTCGATCGCGCTAATTTCTCGCGTTAGGTGTTGAATCGACATCAGGATGGGAACGGGAATGGAGGATAGAATACAAAGCCATCTCTAGGTTATTAAGCAGAATTAGGCAGATCTCCGTTTTCTGGGGACATAGCCTCAAGGGATTGGGCTTCGTTCTACAAGAAACCGGGGATCTTGGAAGGGATGTAACTCTTCTCAGATCCCCGGCTTCTGGGGACATAACCTCAAGGGATTGGGCTTCGTTCTACAAGAAACCGGGGATCTTGGCACTTAAGTTGCACACGCTGTCTACTTGGACTTTTTCTTGCCCCCACCGGATTTACCTTTCTTGGCCTTGGCTTCAGCCTTAGGAGCCTCTTCTGCTTCAGCAGTTTCAGGGGCAGCAACTTCAGCAGGGGCAGCAACTTCAGCGGTTTCAACAACCTCCGCAACTTCAGCAACCGTTTCCGTTGGAGTCGCTTCAGACGTTTCTGCCGCATCCTGGGCTTCTGCGGCGGCTTCCATTTTAGCCATTTGCTCATTAATTTCATCGGCAAAGGTATTCTCTTCTTTTTCAATACCTTCCCCAAGGACAAAACGGGCAAACCGGCGCACCTGGATATTTTCACCCACCTGGGCGATCGTCCGTTTGATCAGTTCTTCCACCGTAATGCTTTGATCGCGGATAAAGGGTTGATCCAGCAGGCACAGTTCCTTAACCCGCTTCTGGATCCGACCTTCCACAATTTTTTCCCGCATTTCCGGCTTCTTGCTGGCCAGATCGTCCCGACCCATTTCGATCGCTTTTTCCCGCTCTACGATGTCCGCAGGCACATCCTCCACCCGCACATATTCCACATTGGGACAGGCGGCAACCTGCATGGCCACGTTTTTAACCAGTTCCTGAAAAGCTTCGCCCCGTGCCACGAAATCTGTTTCACAGTTGACTTCCACCAACACACCCACCCGACCGCCGGTATGGATGTATTGACCAATTTGACCCTCGGCGGCCGTCCGTCCCGATTTTTTATCAGCGGAGGCAATCCCCTTCTGGCGTAACCATTCCACCGCTTTGGTCATATCCCCCTCGGTCTCCTTGAGGGCTTTTTTGCAATCCATCATCCCTGCGCCAGTTTTTTCGCGCAGTTCCTTTACGAGCTTGGCACTAATCTCTGCCATGGTTACTAGTCTCCTCAATGCCTGTGGCGTAACTCTAAAAACCGGTAGTCTAGGTTAGGGGAACAAGGATGATCCCTGCTCCCTCATTCTGGGATTAATCTCAAGACAGTATTTTATCCCTAATTTCATCCCTAAAGTTTATCCCTAAGCGCGATCGTCCACGCTAGTTATCATCCTCGTCGTCGGACTCGTCCGCATACTCCGATTCATCAAAATCAGAATCAGCAGTATCGTACTCTTCGCTATCGTAATCGTATTCCTCCATCTCATCATACTCCGCCTGACCGTGACGGCCTTCGTAGATGGCATCCGCTAAACGTCCCACAATTAATTTGATGGAACGGATGGCATCGTCGTTGGCGGGGATGGGAATATCGGCGTAGTCTGGGTCGCAGTTGGTATCTAACAGGGAAATCATGGGAATGTCTAAGCGCTGACATTCTAAAATGGCGTTATACTCCCGCTTCTGATCCACAATTAGCACCACATCGGGCACCTTCCGCATATTTTTCAGCCCCCCTAGGTACTTTTGCAGACGCTCCAGTTCCCGGCGCAACACCGCTGCTTCTTTTTTAGGACGGCGTTCAATTTCCCCGGTGTTTTGCATCCGCTCTAATTCTTTGAGCCGATCGACGCGGGTTTTAATGGTTGTCCAGTTGGTGAGCATTCCCCCCAACCAGCGCTGGTTGACGTAGTAAGCGCCACAACGCTGGGCTTCTTGCTGGATGATGCCCGCTGCTTGGCGCTTAGTCCCCACAAAGAGGAACTTTTGGCCTTTTTCGGAGGCAGTACGCACATAGGCAAAGGCCTGCTCCATTAATTGGGCGGTTTGCACCAGGTCAATAATATGAACCCCATTGCGATCGGTATAGATGTAGGGGGACATTTTGGGGTTCCAACGGCGGGTTTGGTGACCAAAGTGAACACCCGCCTCTAACAATTGGGCTAGAGAAACAACAGCCATGATAAATTTGCTCCTTTCGGGTTAATCCTCTACCTCAGTGTGATTTTGACGATCGGGGGAATAAGACTTGAGTCCATCCCGTAAGATAAGCCAAAACACCCGAAATCTGGGGTATGTGATTTTTTACAGCTTGACTAGGATAACACAATGATGCCATTGCTCAGCGGTTTGTGGGAAAGATTTTTGCAAGGGATGTGGCAAGCGGGATCCGCCATCGATCCGGCACTACGGGCCACCATCGCCGTTAGCCTAGGGGCAATTCCGGGAGCCCTGAGCCGCTATTACCTGACCCTAGGGTTTGTGCGCTGGTTGGGGCCGGGGTTTCCCTACGGTACCCTGGTGGCCAATGTGACCGGAGCGATCGTCATGGGTGGGTTTATGACCTTTACCCTGGATCGATCGGTGGCCATGCCGGAGTTACGGTTACTAGTGACCACAGGCTTTTTAGGCTCCTACACCACCTTTTCCACCTATGCCCTAGAAACCCATACCTTTTTACGCAACGGAGACTATACCAAAGGCTTACTCTATGGTTTGGGGAGCGTGATCTGTGGGGTCTTAGGGTGCGAGGTAGGCAGCCTGATCGCCCGCCGCTTGCCCTGAGCATTTAATCTTCAAAAAATCTTCCCTCTTCCGTCTTCCCTCTTCCGTCTTTCCTCTTCAACCTTCCCTCCTCAGTTCTCACTGTTCAGGGGATTTGAGGGCGCTAGGAATCGCCTGTAAAAGCCGATCGAGGGTTTCCTCTGGCGTTTCCAAAGGACGATCGTTGAGAAAATGTA
>DALYGI010000170.1:0-3995 GCA_031971595.1 Prochlorotrichaceae cyanobacterium CTOTU29312 | reverse complement strand
AGCCGATCGAGGGTTTCCTCTGGCGTTTCCAAAGGACGATCGTTGAGAAAATGTAAATCCGCTTCCCCATAGAGCGATCGTCGGTGTTGCAGTAGGGTTTCCAATTTTTGCAAGGGGTTGGAAGTTTCTAACAGGGGGCGGCGGGTGGGATCCTGTTGGAGACGATCGAAGAGTTGCTGCACAGGGACATCAATCCAGATCACTAGCCCTTGGTGTAAATAGCTCCAGTTTTGGGGCCGAGTAACGATGCCGCCCCCCGTGGCCACCACCAGATGATGGTAGGGACAGAGTTGGGCCAGCACAGACGTTTCCACCGTGCGAAACCCCTCCTCCCCCGCTTCCGCAAAAATATCAGGAATCGATCGTTGGGTGGCCTGTTCAATCAAAGTATCCGTATCAAAAAACTGATACTGAAGGGCAGCGGCTAACCCCTTCCCCAAGGTACTTTTACCCGCCCCCATCAGGCCAACCAGATAGAGATTTAAACCCTGAAGACGGTTTGAGAGGCTTTGATCCAAGCTTTGATGCAATTCCAATTTCCTAATTCCCAATTCCTAATTACAAGCCCTTAGTTCCAATTCCCAATCAGCGTAAACGCGGCCCAATAGTAGGGTTCACGGAAATCCTGAGCCGGCAGTTTTGCTAGATCCGGCGGCAGATTCACCACAGTACCATCTGACAGGCGGAGTTTTCCAGATTCTAGGCGAGTTTCTCCCCGACGCAGACGTTGTTGAGCCTGTTGCAGGGCAATGGACTTGAGCCCATTAACCTTCAGGGCAGTATAAAACTCCCGCATCAGGGCCAGCGTCCCCACATCACTCACATACCACAAACTGGCCAGGGCCGACTTTGCCCCGGAGGCCACCGCTAAGCCCCCAAACCCCAATTCCGCGATCGGATCGCCTACTGCTGTGCGACAGGCACTTAAAACTAAGAGTTCTGGGGCAGTTTCTGGTAAATCCCAACCCAATTCGGTGGCGATGGAACGAAAATCTACCAGAGCAACGGGTTGATCTCCAAAGCGAATATAGGACTTGCGATAATCTTGAGGCATAAATTCCCCATGAGTGGCGAGGTGAATGATACTAGGCCGATCGCCCTGTTGACTCATCTCCTGAAAGGCTTGAATAAAGTTATCCACCGTAAAGGATTCATTAAGGAGAGAACGCCCGGCAAAAGTTTGCAGAAGGTTCTTAATCTCCACCGGTACACCGGGTAAGGGGGCTTGATCCGTAAAGGTCTGACTACCCATCGCCAATATTGATTGCTGCCGAATATCGGTAAACCCAATATCAGAAAGACCAAAGCTAGGCACCACTGCTACGGCATATTTATCCACCAAGAATTGCTCTCCGTCATTCAACGCGGCGATCGGTAAGCCGAGTAAATTCGTATCCAGCGCAATGACGAGGGTATCCGCTCCCGCTGCCTCTAGATCCGCCTCCATGGGCTTAATGAGCAAGTCATACAAACGCTGTCCGATCAGTTTGTTGAGCGTGCCATCATTGTGAATTTGTTGAGCTAGTTGGGCTACCAGTTGAGCTATGCGTCCTTCCGGCAAAGGAGGGGTGATATATCGGCTGACTAAAGCTTCCTCAGGGGTCGGTGTTTCATTACTCTGAGCTAAACGAGGCAGGGATTTGGATGCTCCAGAGACTTTTTGGGAGTTGACTGCTGACTGGGAAACGGTCAGTGCTCCCCTTGAAGATTGACTAGGCACGGAAGGCCCAATGCGAGTGGTGACAAATTGCTGGGTTTGAGTGCCAAAAATTTGAACATAATGGGCATTATTCCCGGTTAAATTTGCTAGGTTACTCAGTTGCTGAGCAATGATCCGAGGGGACGGATCGTTACCGTTAAGCTGAATTCCCAATGTCTGCAAAAGAGGGGTGTAGTTCGTTGTTAAGGCTTGAGATTGAAGGCTAAAGACAAGAGGAGTTGGGGTAGTGTCTGCGCTGAGTCGTTGCTCTAGTGCTGGTCGATCGACATCGGAGGAAGTAATTTGAGTAGGGGTTTCAGAAGGTTGTTCTCCTGATGCTTCAGTGTCAGTGGTGTCAGTGGAGGGAATAATATTTGTGCCTGTTTCCACTAGATCCACCCCTGTAATGTCTGATTGGTTACCGGACTGGGCCAAAGTCGGGCGGGGAACCGTGCCTGTTGTCAGCAGGAGGCTAGTGAACAAGCAGAGGGATAACACTAACGATCGTCTCTTGGGAAATAAGTCCGTACAAAGAGAATTAGATAGGCGAATGGTGCAATTTTTCATAGTAGTGATGTGCAGAGTTTGTGGTGTTTGCGGGGTTGAACTAAATAGTGAATACTGACGCGATGTGCAACATCTCCGGTGTCTGGGGAATACACCCTAGAACTGAGTACCATAGCCAATGCCTACAATGAAGCGGGGTCCATCACCGGCTCGACCGGTTACATCCGCTACGGCTGGGGTAATCACCAGGGGAATTTGACGAAAGGGTACGACGGAAACCCCCAGATTTAAATCCTGTCCTGTCCACTCCACGATCGTACTGACCGGTTCTAGCACCCGCAAAGATGCGGCTCCAAATACACCCACCGCATCTAGATCAGCGTTAATTTGCGATTCCGATCGAAACTGCCCTGATCCGGCTCCTAGGGTGGTGGTGAGTTGGCTGAAGGGGCGTTTTACATCCTCATGGAGTTTAAACTGCTTACTGACTGCTCCATAAATTGAGGATCCACCATCGGGCCCACCCCACCTCAGCACTCCTGTTGCTCCCAACGCAATCGATACATTCTGGGGTAATGCTCGGTGAAGTTTGAGGCTGACACTACCATCTGCAAACGGATCGGACAGATCAACAAAACTGAGACCGACCTGGAAACCAATGGTATCCGGGGTTCCGAACCCTAAACCAAGTCCGAAACCTCCATCAGCCTGATCCGTAAACCGGGCTCTGGATTGGATACCAACCCCAACGCCAAAGGATCGCCAGGTCGCTCCGTACCCGCTGGGGACACCGATGGAGCTAGCAGGGGAACCCGCGTAATTAGAGGTGGGGCGATCGTCTTGGGAAGCTAGAGGTAGGTCTGTGGGGACAAAGGGCGTTTGGCCAGGTTGTCTTCGGTGAAGGGGCGTAAACAACCGTTCTTTCTCTGTATTGTTATCTGAAGTGGCATTGGGCTGGGACTCTTGAGCCAGGATAAAGCCCGGAGCGATCGTCTTTGTCTCCTGTGTTAGAAACACTTCCATATCCGTAGACTGAGTATTTAAGGAATTCTCCAAGGTATCCGGGGGGCTAAGCGCGATCGAAAGGCTAGACTCTAGGGGGGGGAGGGGTGAAAGGACATTCAAACCCAGGCTCCAGGAAGCAACAGATAGTATAGGGATAGATAACATTCGGCTTTACCACGGCTGAAAATAGTCAAGCAAGGAGTGTCAAGTGTTGAGCAGAACTGAGCGGAGGGCATAACCCTTCAAGGATATTGCCAGTAAACATACCCCATTAGTGGTTAACCTCTATTGTTTTATGTGATTTATTTGCATACCGTAACATTTTTAACAAGATGCCCCAAAAAGGGTTGGCGCAGATTATTGCTGAGGATCCTGAGATTGGAGAATTGGAGATTGGAGAATTGGAGAGTTCTAGGAACAATTCTTCATTCAGATCTTCTAGGCAATGGGAAGCGATCGTCAAATCATCAGAGGATATTCTTAAGATTTATTTCAATGATTACCCTATTTGATATTTCATGTTTAGCTGTTTAAATCTATTTAAATTCAAACACTATGTTAAATTATCTCCAACGCTTTAGCCGCCGTTTTATTCGGAAATCTACTCAGATCTCCCAAACACCTTTAAATAAGGTTAGTTTGGTGATTTTGATTATTGTCGATATTTTTGTCTTAATTAATGTTTTTAGTGGGCTTTATAATATTTCTGCTCTTCCCTTGAGTCCCTACGAAACCTATCCCTGTTATAGTGACTACCAAACTTTTCATGAAAGTAATAGTCCCA
>DALYGI010000169.1:2218-8780 GCA_031971595.1 Prochlorotrichaceae cyanobacterium CTOTU29312 | reverse complement strand
CGATTCAAAGAGTCCACATCCGCCTGTTCCCAAAGGCGACCATAGAGCGCTTCCATCCGTGCGGGGCTGAGGGGCGACTGGTAAACTTTGAGGTTCAAGTTCAGGCGCTGGGTTAGTTCTTCTGCAAAGGTATAGGTTTCTGAGGGCAAATAGCCCGTATCAACCCAGATCACGGGAATCTGGGGAATTACAACGGTGACCAAGTGCAACATCACCGCCGACTGAATGCCAAAGCTGGTACTCAGGACAAGACCCTCTCCAAACGTGCGGGCTCCCCACCCAATCAGGTCGCTAGCGCTCAATTGCGCCACATCCTGGTTAACGTCCTGTAAGTTGAGCCGTTGACGATCGTGGGCAGGCTCTCCGTCCTCCGTTTGTCGATCGATGTGAAGCGAAGATGATGAAGTCACAAACAAGTTTAACCCCTCAAGTTTAACCCCTATAAGCTGCCTTGCTCTAGGCAATCCAGATCATTCCATGGTGCCCTTAAGGATACCAGATCTCCGCTTGTCTGAGGCTCTCAGATCGATTCAGTCCTGCCGTCAACCCATTTCTCCACCTCTGCTACCGGAAATCCTAAAGAAGCGGCCACCTGCTCCACACTCAGCCCCAACCCTAATAACTGGGGAATGGCATTGACGCGGGCCGCTGCTTCCTGGTTTGCCCGATCCGATTCTTGCTCTGCCCGCTCCTGGGGCGTGGGAATCCAACGATCGTTTTGGTCATACCAGCGTAGCCATAGTCCAGCACAGCCATCATAAATTCCAGACCAAACCCCCAACCCTAGCCCCAACTCAGCAAACCAAAATCGTGGTGTGAGCAGGGTTACTTCCCGGTATTTTCCCTTTTGCAAATGGAACAGGCGGAAGGTATTGGTATAGCGATCGTAGAGGGCATAGTAAGGAATCTGCAAAAAACGCTCGTAAACGTCCCATTTTCCAGGGGGTTTGTCTGCACTACGCACCAGTTTGCCTAAGTCCTCTGCTTCCGTACTGGGCGAGAGAAATTCTACGACTAAATAGAGGGGCGGTTCGTGCCAGGTGACATAACTCCAACGTAGCTCCGCTTGACGTTTACCCTTGGGGGCATCTAGGGACAGAAACCAATCGGGACGCTTGTAAAAGCGAGTGTTCTCCGGGTCGTAGTAAAGATTCAGATCGCTGGCGATGAAATAGCGATCGGCGGGGAGGATTTCAGATTGACAGGTTTTCTCCATCAAATCCGCTTGAAGGCGATGAAATTCGTCAGGCAAACCAGGATCTCCTACTTCTTCGCTGGGCAGATCGTACATGGTGGGAAGTTTAGACCGGTCGAGACCAGAGGCTTGGTACATAGGAGTGACCGCTAAAAAATAGGAGGGTATTGATGTATTGATGATCTATTTTAAGGGGAATTTTCAGAGGATCTCAGGAGTAATTGAGCAGGAATTCCTCAAAACCCAACACCCAAAATTCAAAACTCAAAGCAAGCCTTCCAACACCGCCCCCACAACCCGATAATCCCGATCGTGGCTGAGACGATCGAGGGCTTCACGGGCTTGGTGATGATCAAATTGCCGCAAAGATTTGGTTACGGCCATGCGGGTTTCCCAAAACTCTGACTTTACTAAGGGTAATAACTTATCTAAAGCAGCGGTTCGGAGTGACCCTTGGGCAAAAATCCCTAACCCCTCAATGCCTACCTCCTGCACCTGGGGATTGGGATCCCGGAGCGCCACCGCACAGAGGTTAAACACTTCCACCATCATGGCATCGGATAAATGTAAATCCAGCAGGGCCGCCATAATGCTGCGTCGAGATAACCAATCCGCATCTTCCCGGAAGGCCGCAATTAAAAAGGGAATGGCAACTTCCCCAAACAGGGCTAGGGAACTGGCTGCTTCTGCCCGCACATTGGCCTCCGGGTCAATCTGAAGGAGTTCCAACAGGGTCTCAAAGGAGGCCCGGGTGCGTTTTTTACCCAAACTCGCCGCAACGATCGAGCGGATGACGCTATTTGAGTCATTTAACTGTTGACAGAGCAAGGGCACTGATACCTGGCTATCGTAGGAACGCAGGGCAGTAATGGCACGAATCCGTTCTTGTAAATCGGTGCTCTGTAAGCTGATTTCAATTTGCTGCAAATTCATAGGCCTCGATCGTCTCCTGTCCTCCCCCCAGTTCACCCAAGCCGCTGTTTCCTCTGGGAGGAATATCCGAACGGAAAAACAGCGGTAATCACACGCTAGAACTTGGCCGCCTCCAAATAGAAAGGATAGCCGGGCTATCTGGTGGAGCAAGCTCTTGGACGAATCATGACAATGGTATATAGGGTAACGATTTTGGGATTCAGGCAGATTAAATTGCCCTATTTCTTCAGATTCCGCTCAATGTTTATTTACACAGGGATTATTTACGGGTTATTTACGGGTTACTTATGGGTCTCGGTGGCTGATTATCTGCGGTGGATTAACCGTTTATTGACCCTTTCCGGTCTGTTTCTGTCCGGTTCCTGGCCCTGCCTAGGCAGGAAAGGCTAACCCCCGGCTGGCCAACCACTCTGGGTTATATAACCGGGACTGATACCGGGAGCCACCATCACACAACACCGTAACAATCCGATGACCCGGGCCGAGTTGCCGAGCCAGATCGATCGCTGCCCCTACATTAATGCCCACGGATCCCCCCATGAAAAGCCCTTCTTGATGGAGCAGTTGATGGAGTACCGCCAGGGCTTGGGTGTCGTCAATTTGAATGGCATCATCCAAGGGAACCCCCTCCATATTGGCGGTGATGCGACTATTGCCAATACCTTCGGTAATAGAGGAGCCTTCCATCTGGATTTCGCCGGTTTTGACATAGCTATACAAGCCGCTGCCCTTGGGATCCGCCACCACACAACGGATTTGAGGATTTTTTTCCTTCAGGTACAGGGCTACCCCCGCATAGGTTCCGCCAGTTCCAGTGGCGGCCACCCAGGCATCCACCTGGCCATCCGTTTGCTGCCAAATTTCTGGCCCCGTGGTTTCGTAGTGGGCTTGCCGGTTCGCTAGGTTATCAAATTGATTGGCCCAGATGGCGTTATCTAACTCTTGGGCTAAGCGCCCCGAAACTTTCACGTAGTTATTGGGATCCCGATAGGGTACGGCGGGGACAGTCCGCACCTCTGCCCCTAGGGTTCTGAGCAAATCAATTTTTTCCTGGGACTGGGTTTCGGGGATCACAATCAGACACTTGTAGCCCCTAGCATTACAAATATGCACTAGCCCGATGCCCGTATTGCCAGCAGTACCCTCCACCACCGTACCGCCCGGCTTCAGCAGACCTTTAGCTTCCGCATCTTGAATAATATAGAGAGCCGCCCGATCCTTCACGGAACCCCCTGGATTGAGAAATTCTGCTTTCCCTAAAATTTCACAGCCCGTTTGCTCACTAAAACTATTTAAACGAATGAGGGGGGTGTTACCCACCGCACCAATAAAACCACGCTTAATATCCATGGGTCTTTTTGCTATACAGGTCTAAATACGGGTCAATTCTAAAGGCGATCGTTATTGTAGCGACTGACAGTCCCCTGAGCCTAATCAATCTCAGCATTCAAGCATTCACCTTCTGGTTAATCGGGCAGGGGATAGATAGAGGTTGAACTGGAGGCATGGGAGTCGGGGGTGTCCATAGGCTGGGTTTGTGGCGGCAGGGGGACTTTGGGAATATTGTGTACGGTCAAGTTAATTTGAATTTTTGGGCCCGATCGGGCTAGGCGAATGGTCATCCCATCCTCCACGGTAACCTTATCCACCCGTTTGCCCTCAAGATAGGTGCCGTTCGTTCCGAGGTTGATCACTTCCCACCCATTGCCATGTTGTTTGACTTCAACGTGATGACGAGAGACCACTGCGCTGAGTAAAACTACGTCATTATCATGGGCACGGCCAAGTCGGATGACTGACTCATCCTGAAACGTCCAAGTTTGAACTGGAGTTCCTTGAAGTGGATGAAGAAGAACAAGGGTAATCACAGGGGTAACCAGAACATCAGATCAGTATAGAAGGGGTTGTGGGTTGGGGCAGGCTTGGAGAACGCTAGGGGATAGACTAGCGCCCCTTCTGCTTGCCTTAGCTTACTCTGATTTAGAGCAATGATGAGTACTTTATAAACAAAATATTTATTTTGGGGCAATTAGACTCACCAGTCTAGGGAGACATTAGGGCAGGCAGGGCTAGGGCATCAATGTTATAGGTTCAATGTAGTACAGATTTAATGTATTACAAACTAATTTATTGCAAACGAAAGGAGAAGCTAACCAGGTTATTTCGTCCCAGGGAAATGCGATCGTCTTTGGTGAGCAGGTGGGGCTGATGGGGAATAAGGGCGGTATCGTTGACGTATGTGCCATTGGAACTGTCTAGATCTTCCAAATAATACTCCCCCGATTGCACCATTAAACGGGCATGAACCCTGGATACTACGTCGGAGTCTGGAATGTTAGACAGGTCAATATCGGGAGGGTGGCGATCGTTGGTTTTGCCGATGTAGAGGGTGGCATCCCCTAGGGGCAGCTTGAACGGTGTTTGGGTACGCAGGTGCAACAGTTGGGGGGCAAGGGGTGCGAGGGCCGCACTGGGTTCTTCCCGATCGGCAATGGATTGCTGAAGGGTCGGGGGTACGGGGGGAGTGACTGACGGAGGCGTGACTGATGGAGGAGTGACTGCCGTTGAAGAGGCGGTGTTCCAACGCTCTAAACTGCCTTGGCGCAGGTCTGTGCCACATTGTCCACAGAAGTTGACCCGCTTAAGGACTAAGGCACCACAGGTAGGACAGGCCATGCTGGGCTGAAGGGGAGCCTGACAGGCCTGGCAGTTTGGAGCCCAGGACGGATTCTCCGCGTTACAATGAGTACAAACCAGCATAACCGGATGTATAAATCAAGAATTAAGATTGAAATTAACACTTAGGTATATTTTCTATCCTACCGCAATTTCAGACGCTCGGTCAGGTTCTCAGCCAGCTTTTAAGCAAATCTGTGTTGAAATCTCTGGATAATTTTAATGGCGATCGTGCCCATTCTCAATGACTGCGCTCCCTGAACCCTCCTCAAGCCCTGTCAGCACCTGTGGCATACGCTAAGCTAAGAGCACTTGGCTTGAGTCTGACTATGCAAACCCTTTCTTTTCCTTCCCCCCTCCCGATCCAACCGCAGATCCGCCCAACGATCGCCGCGCTACAGGAGCAGTTGGTAAGCTGGCGACGACATTTTCACCAGTATCCAGAGTTAGGTTTTGAGGAGCATCAAACGGCAGCCTTTATTCACGATCGTTTGAGTGCCTGGGGGATTGATCATGAGGTGGGGGTTGCCCAGACGGGTCTGGTGGCAAGCATTTCAGGGCGACAACCGGGCAAGGTGTTGGGGATTCGTGCCGATATGGACGGCCTACCCATTCAGGAATTAAACGAAGTGCCTTACCGATCGCAAATTCCGGGGCGGATGCACGCCTGTGGCCATGACGGGCACATTGCGATCGCCTTGGGGACAGCAAAATACCTCAGTGAGAATCCTGATTTTCGGGGGACGGTGAAGTTCATTTTTCAACCCGCCGAGGAAGGGCCAGGGGGAGCTAAACCGATGATCGAGGCAGGGGTTTTAGACAATCCGGCGGTGGATGCCATCGTGGGGTTGCACCTATGGAATAACTTGCCGGTAGGGACGGTGGGGGTTCGCAGTGGCCCCTTGATGGCGGCGGTGGAACTGTTTGACATTACCATCCATGGCCGAGGAGGGCACGGGGCCATCCCCCAGCAGACGGTAGATGCGATCGTGGTGGGGGCGCAGGTGGTCAACGCCTTACAAACGATCGTCTCCCGCAATGTGGATCCCATTCAGTCGGCGGTGGTGACGGTGGGGAAATTTCAGGGGGGACAAAAGCACAATATTATTGCGGATCAAGTTCAATTACAGGGAACAGTCCGCTACTTTCATCCCCAGTATGGGGGCTTTTTTGCCAAACGTATTGAAGAGATTGTAGCGGGTATTTGCCAAGCCCACGGAGCCAGCTACCAACTCACCTATCAAGCCCTCTATCCTCCAGTCATTAATGACGATCGCATGGCAGGATTAATTCGATCGGTGGCGGAATCAGTGTTAGAAACACCCCTAGGTATTCTGCCGGACTGCCAGACCATGGGAGGCGAAGATATGTCCTTTTTCCTTCAGAAAATACCCGGTTGTTATTTCTTTTTAGGAACAGCCAACTTAAATTTAGGGCTATCCCATCCCCATCACCATCCCCGTTTTGACTTTGATGAAACAGCCCTTTGTTGGGGGGTGGAGTTGTTTGTGCGTTGTGCCGAGCAGTTTGATGGGGACAGGGAGTAGGGCATAGACAAAAACTTTGTACCTTGTACCTTGTAACTGAGAAGTTGAAGCAGGTATAATAGAAGGGAGCTACAAGCTGAATTTTTTACCAGGCAGGTTCCCTGATTCCGTAAAATATTAATCTTTTTTTCAGGAATTGGAGCCTTCCAAAAATGGCAAATAAAGTAATAAAGGATGAATTTATTGATCCAAGAGGAAAGAAAATTATCCT
>DALYGI010000169.1:0-2118 GCA_031971595.1 Prochlorotrichaceae cyanobacterium CTOTU29312 | reverse complement strand
CAAATAAAGTAATAAAGGATGAATTTATTGATCCAAGAGGAAAGAAAATTATCCTTTATGAACAAACTTGGGACATTCACATATCAGGTGGTCATCCAGAAATGATCAACCGATATGATGATGTAAAAACAACGGTAGAGGATCCCGATCATATAAGAGAAGGGCGTAAACCTGAAACTGAAGAACTATACGTCAAAAACTTTACCCATGATGATGTATTTGTATCCACAAGAGATATTGATCAAGAGACAACAACAATAGTCACCTCATCCTATTCTGGTACAGATAGAAACTCAAAGGGAACTATTAAATGGAGTAAACAGGAGTAAGTCACTATGGTTAAACTGGAAAATGGCTATCGTATCGCATACGATGAACTTACTGATACGTTGTATCTGTCCATAGGGGAACCCAAAAAAGCAACAGAATCCTACCTTGATGAAGATTATATCTTAGTAAGAAAAGATCATGAAGTCGTTACAGGGATAACAATTGAGGGATTCCTGGCAAGACAGGACGATCGTTCTTGGAAGGATTCTTTTATCTTAAAATATTTACCGAAATTTAATCTGGAATTTTTATCTGAAATAGGCAAATCTCATATTAATGAGTCGTGCTTGAAAGGTAAGATGATAATTCCTCCTATGAGTCCTATAAGTTTTCAAGGGCAACAAACATTGACTCCAGGGAAAAAGGAGTAATTAATTCTCAATTCTCAATTCTCAATTCTCCATTTTCAATTTCCTAAAATTTGCTGAATCAACCCAGAAACCCCTTCACAAATTAAAATGGGCACCTGTAACTTTTGCTCTAATTCTCCTACGGTTCGATCGTCTAGGAAACAGGTTTCCCCGTGTTTGAGCATGACGGAGGGCAGTAAAATCCCGTCTCCACAGGGGCGATCGTGGAGGGTTTCCAGTAAATCTTGACCGGTAACAAGACCGGTGACAGTTAATTCTTGCCCCCAATAGCGGCTGGCAATTCCCACTAAATCGACTTGCAAACCTTGAATTTGATTCAATCGAGCTTGAATGGGTTGAAAAGCTTTTGCTACCACGTTCCCCACCACCCAGGTGAGATGCCGATCGGGGGTAATCTGGGGGGGGAAGTTAGAACTGAGGGCTTCAAAGGCGGATATAAACGATCGGATTGAGCCTACTCCATTTTCCAGTTGGGGATAATCTTCGTAAAAGGAGGCGGGGGGCAGGTCTTGACCGGCAATCAGGAACCATTCATCCGCTAACCAGGCAAAGCGAGTGCCAAAACGCTCTAAAAATTCACCCTGCAAGGCTTGAACCCGTTCAATCACGGCCACTGCATCCGCTGGGGTAACAGGGCGTAATTCATCTTGATCGGGGCGGAAACGGGTTAGTCCCACAGGAACGATCGCTACGGAGGTGACGGTGGGAATTTCCCCTGGATAAAATTGAACCAGATCTTCAAGAGTTTCTCTTAAAATGTCCCCATCATTGAGATCTGGACAGACCACAACTTGGGCATGAATTTGTAACTGTCGGGCTTGAAACCAAGCCAGTTGATTTAAAATTTGTCCGGCTCTGGGATTTTTTAGTAACCGACTGCGAACCTCTGGATTAGTAGCATGAACGGACACGTATAACGGAGAAAGTCGTAAACGTTCAATGCGATCCCATTCCCGTTGACTTAGGTTGGTTAGGGTCAGATAGGAACCATACAAAAAGCTAAGGCGATAATCATCATCCTTAAAATATAAACTTTCCCGTTTACCTGGGGGTTGTTGATCAATAAAACAAAAGGGACAGCGATTATTACACTGAATTAAGCCATCAAATAAGGCAGTCTCAAATTCTAACCCCAAGTCCTCATCATAATCTTTTTCAATGTCCACCTCATGGAGCCGATCGTCCCGATCTAAAACTACTAATTCCAAAAACTCATCGGCAATCAAAAACCGATAATCGATGAGATCACGGGGTTTTTCGCCATTGATAGACACCAGACGATCGCCCACCTCAAACCCAATCTCCGCCGCAATGGAATCGGGCACAATTCGGGTGATTCGAGGGGGTTGGAGACGATCGATCATAGGGAATAGGGGTTAGGGAATAGGGGTTAGGGAATAGGGAATAGGGAATAGGG
>DALYGI010000168.1:0-8784 GCA_031971595.1 Prochlorotrichaceae cyanobacterium CTOTU29312 | reverse complement strand
GCTCCTCTACTCAGTGCCCCAGACACCCCCTTTTTATTGAAACGTACCGATGGGGTTTGTCTCGTGGTGCGCCTCAACCATACCGCCCAATCCGCAACCTATCAAGCATTAGCAACGGTACAAAAGTTTGAGCTTCCCGTCTTGGGGGTCATTGCCACCAAAACCTAATCTATTTTTCTATTTCTATTTCTATTTCTATTTTTAGTCTTAATTCTAATTCTAATCCTGTTTCTCGATCGCCCTATCCCGCTGGGTTTTATTCCAACTGGCTTGGGGTTTCCTAAAAAATTTGAAATAAACCGGAATTTTCCATAACAGGTATACAGGAACCATTAACAACGTAGAAAAGGGTAGTAAGTCTCGCGCTGCTTTTGCCCACGCCAACAGAATCGCCATTCCTAATAAGATCCCCGCCACCGCTGTCAACAACAGAGGCAGATAAACTCCGATCGTCATCCCTGCGATCACACTAAGGAGAGCGTAAGCCACCCACAGCAACACCAGAAAAGAGAGGGGCGGAATGCTCAACTCCCCCACTAGGGCCAGAAGATCCGGCCGACCTTGCTGAAGGGCCGCTTTTAACAGACGAGGGGTTTGGCTCAGAAAGGTTTGTAAATGGCCATGTTCCCAGCGGGTTCGCTGTTGGGTTGCGGTGTCCGCCCCTTGGGGCAGTAACCCCGTCACGCGGGCTGTGGGACAAAATAACGGCGCATGACCAACGATCGCTAAATCCAGGCCTAACTGCATATCTTCCACAATATTGCCGCTGGCCAGGGGGGCATCCTTAAGAATCTGCCAGGGAAAGGCCATCCCGGTTCCCGTCAAGAGGCAGGGGGCTCCCAGTTGGCTTAAGCCCAAGGGACGCACCCAATTTTTCACTAAAAAAGCAAAGGCAGAGAGACGATCCTTAATACTAGGCTCCGCTGGCGTGGCCATGACATAACAACTTTGAATCGGTCGCTGAGAGGCTGCGGCCCTGTGGGTGAGTTGTTGAATACAGCCCGGATGCACATAACAATCCGCGTCCATGAGGATCACAATATCGGGCTGATCAGTCCGATCCTTTAGTTGATGGCCCTGTTGAGCTAGATACTTGACCCCATAATCCAGGGCATAGCCCTTACCCCGCTGATTTGGGTTGTTGCGCTCAATGACCGTAGCCCCTTCCTCCTGGGCGATCGTGGCAGTGGCATCGGTGCAGTTATCTGCCACCACCAGTAAAATATCTTGGGGCGCAAGCTGGGGTTGAATACTGTGCAAGGTTTCAGCAATGACCGCTTCTTCGTTGTGGGCTGGAACCAAAACCGCAACCCGTAATCCCTCTGGCGTTCTAGCTTCAGGAGACTCGCCGAGAGTGTGTCGATGGGGGCGGGCTAAATAGGCGGCACTACACTCTAACCACAGGATCGCACTAGGTAAGATCACAATGAGGGCGATCGTAGAGAGTAGGCTGGTGATGAGCATAGTTTATACAGCCTGAGAATCAATGTTAGATAACTGAGGATAGGAAGACTCAGCCAGGAGCATTTGCGCTTTGTACTGTAACACGAGGAGGAAGAAGGGGAGGCTATCCACCAGGTAACGCTTCCATAACCGTTGAGGCTCAGAGGCAAGGCGGTGCATCCACTCTAACCCCACTTCACTCATCCACTTGAGAGAGCGTGCTTTTTCACCCGCTTCAAAGTCGATCGTGGCACCGATGGCTAGGAAGATTTTGATGCTGGGCAGTTGGTGACGATACTGAGCAATCCACTTTTCTTGCTTGGGCGCACCCAGACCCACCGCTAACACCGTGGCACCGGATTGCTGGATCCGATCGATGATGTATTGGCATTCCTCAGGATTTTTCTCGAACCCGAAGCTAGGGGAATAGGAGTCAATGATAATTTCCCGACCTACTTTTTCGTTAATGTTCTGGCGGGCACGATCGGCCACCCCTTCTTGGGCACCGAGGAGGAAGATTTTGGTGTCAGGATTGGCTTTGTTGTATTCGTAAAAGGCGGGGAAGAGGTCAGAGCCGGAGATTTTTTCCTTAATGGGGGTGCCGAGGAGCTTGAGGGTATATTCCAGGATTTTGCTGTCACAAACGCGGTAGTCTGCACCTTGGTAAACCGCTTGAAGTTCCGCATCTTCTTGAAGTTTGACTATATGATCCACATTGGGGGTTACAACAAACCCACCGCGATCGTTGAGATCCTTGAGTAGTTCCTGCATGGAGTAGTTGTGGATGGTGGTGTTGAGGAGTGTGATGGAGTTCATGGTTCAGCCCTGGGGTTTGTTTGAGGACACCTTCATCTTCCAGTAGGGCTGTATACGCTGATGTTTCCCCTGTGTATACGGGCTGTATAACTTTTTTGTTCGATTTATTCCCCCTCTCCGGCCCCTCTCGCAGATTATCTTTGACACTGCTGCCAAGGGTGGGGTAAATTACCTCCCATCGGTTGAACGATCGTCCTTAGGAATTCGGACTTTATAACCTGGAATTTCACTATAAAGACACAGAAGCCCCGCAGGAATACCTTTGTGTCCTTTGTGCCTTTGTGGTTTAATCCTGAACTTTTCAGTTTATTTAATGCACGATCCTTATCATGCCAGGTCTAAGTGGGATCCCAAAAACTCTACTGCGTAAGGCTTTCAGCGATCGGATTCCCAGGTATCATTATGCTCCAAACCCTCAGTAAACCCCTCACCCTAGAGGCATTTCTGGCCTTGCCCGACACCAAACCGGCCAGTGAGTTTATAGATGGCCAAATTTTCCAAAAGCCTATGCCTCAGGGACAACACAGTAGACTGCAACAAAAGCTGATGACGGCCATTAACCACTTCAGCGAGGACGATCGTATTGCCCTGGCCCTTCCTGAACTTCGCTGTACGTTTGGGGGGCGATCCACCGTCCCAGATATTGCTGTATTTACCTGGGATTGTTTGCCTACGGATGCCAACGGGACGATCGCCAATCTATTTAATGCTCATCCTGACTGGGTAATTGAAATCCTCAGCCCTGATCAGTCCATGACCCGCGTTACCCGCAATATCCTCCACGCTCTGGAGCATGGAACCCAGATGGGCTGGCAGATTGATCCCCAGGAAGAGGCTGTGTTTGTATACCGCCCTACTCTACAGGGAAACCAGACCCAGACCCAAACCCAGATGTTTGAACACAGCAGCGATCGTCTTCCAGTCCCGGAATTTGTCCAGGACTTTAACCTAACGGTGGGAAAACTTTTTGGATGGCTGAAGGTAATCTCCTAGCTAATCCTAACTAGCCCACACTGCCCTCTAATTTTAAGGACAACAGGCGATCGGCTTCTACCGCAAATTCCATGGGCAATTGATTAAATACATCCTTACAAAAGCCGCTAATCATCATGGAAATGGCATCTTCTGCGGAAATCCCCCGCTGCATAAAGTAAAACAGTTGATCTTCCCCAATCTTAGAGGTCGAGGCTTCATGCTCTACCCGTGCATCAGGATTTTGGACTTGAATATAGGGGAAGGTGTTGGCCTGAGCCCGATCGCCAATGAGCATGGAGTCGCACTGAGAGTAATTGCGGGCATTGGTGGCTTTGGGATTCATTTTCACTAAGCCCCGGTAACTGTTCTTAGAATGACCGGCGGAAATGCCCTTAGAAATAATGGTACTGCGGGTATTTTTGCCCACATGAATCATCTTTGTGCCGGTGTCTGCCTGCTGATAGTTATTGGTTAAGGCAACGGAATAAAATTCACCAATGGAATTGTCTCCCACTAAGACACAACTGGGATATTTCCAGGTAATGGCCGAGCCAGTTTCCACTTGAGTCCAAGAAATCTTAGAATTGACTCCTTGGCAAAGTCCCCGTTTGGTCACAAAGTTATAAATACCGCCTTTGCCATTTTCATCCCCGGCATACCAGTTTTGAACGGTGGAATATTTAATGTCTGCATTATCCAAAGCCACCAATTCTACCACCGCCGCGTGGAGTTGATTGGTGTCGAACATGGGGGCGGTACAGCCTTCTAAATAACTCACCTGGCTGCCCTCGTCCGCAATAATTAGCGTCCGCTCAAACTGCCCCGTATCCCCACTGTTAATCCGAAAATAGGTAGACAGTTCCATGGGGCATTGTACCCCTTTGGGAATATAGACAAAAGACCCATCACTAAATACCGCTGAGTTGAGCGCCGCGAAGAAGTTATCCCCCACGGGCACCACACTACCTAAATATTTTTTTACCAGTTCTGGGTACTCCTTCACCGCCTCCGCGATCGAGCAGAAAATAACGCCTTCTTTGGCCAATTTTTCCCGGAAGGTGGTAGCGATGGAAACACTATCAAAAACCGCATCTACCGCCACATTTCCTAAACGCTTCTGTTCCGAGAGGGGAATCCCTAATTTCTCAAAGGTTTCTAACAGGGCGGGATCCACTTCATCTAAACTATTTAATTTTTTGGGCTGCTTTTTGGGGGCAGAATAATAGACAATATCCTGATAATCAATGGGAGGATAACCGATCGCCGCCCAATCTGGCTCCTGCATTTTTAACCACTGACGATAGGCCTTCAGGCGAAAATCTAATAAAAACTGGGGTTCTTCTTTCTTAGCAGAAATGAGACGCACCACATCTTCACTCAACCCCTTGGCAATTTTATCCGTTTCAATATCGGTTACGAAACCATATTTATAGGGTTGATTAACTAAGGTTTGAACGGTAGAACTCATAGGAATTAGGGGTTAGGGGACAGGTTAAAGTTTTGAATTTTGAGTTTTGAGTTTTGAGTTTTGAGTTTTGAATTAGGGGATGGGGGATAGTTTTGAGTTTTGAGGTTAAAGTTTTGAGTTAGGGGATGGGTGTGTGATAAAGATTACTTAATCAGGGTATATCGGTGCAGTGATGCTTGTTCTCTAGAAGTACCCCCTAGGGGGTTGAATCGATCTTTGAATCTACTATTGAGATTCTAAAATCTTACCTTCACCTTAAATTCAACTCAAAACTCAACCCTCAAAACTCAAAACTAATCTCAAAACTCAACCCTCAAAACTCAAAACTAATCTTAGAGTGTGCTGCTGACCGCACGGATTTCTTCTAAGGTAATGCTTTGGCTGGTGCCTGCAAAGTCGTTGTCTGGGGTTAAAAACAACATGCAGTGACATTCTTTGCGCTCCCGCATGGGTACGCAGGGACAATTCCAAAAGGCGGCGGCGGCTTCGGCGGCTTTGTCTTCGTAGTGGCGGCATGGACAAAGGGGTGCGCCTAGGTCGTCCTTATGTTTCGCAAGACCCTCGATGACCACCGCTGTTACACTGGGATCAACACAAAAGTACGTCCCACTCCGATGTGCATAGGTTTCTGCAAACTTACGCATGGCTTCGAGGCTTTTTTCGGTGGCTTGGTTAGAAGAAGTCATAGAACAATGAAGAAGAACGACGGGACGGTCGGCTATACTTAAGATGCGATAAAACAACATCTCTGTTGATTATGCTCATTATAATCTACTTTAACAACTTTTTTGTTGCTAAAGTAACGAGGTGAGCCATTTTATCCGATTAATGAGACCTGGGTATATCTCTGGAACACTTGGAACACCATGACGAGTCCTTTGCAGCCTTCCACGAAAGATGACATTTTGAGGTATCTGCTTCGGAGGGGCCAGTCCTCGGTTCAGGATCTGTCGGATGACTTGGGCATTACTCCCCAGGCCATTCGGCGGCACCTTAAGGATTTGGAAGCCGAAACTCTTATCGTACATCAGTCCGTGTCATCTGGGATGGGTCGCCCTCAGCATCTCTATCAACTGAGTAAGACGGGCCGATCCTATTTCCCGGAGGCTTACGATCGTTTTGCGTTGGATTTGCTAGATACGTTGAAGGCGACGGTTCCCCCCGATCAACTGCAAGGGATTTTGCGGCAACAGTGGCGGCGTAAGGGGCTTCATTACCACGAGAGTTTGGGGCATTTACCTTTGAGCCAGCGGGTAAAGCGTCTGGTGGAGTTGCGCCGATCGGAGGGGTATATGACGGATTGCCGCTCTACCCAGGATCCACCCCTTGAGGAGGGCTTAGAAGATAGGGGGGAGACAGAAGAGGCTTTTGTGGTGACGGAATATAACTGTGCCATTGCCAATGTGGCGGAGTCTTTTCCAGCTATTTGTGATTACGAGTTGGAACTGTTTAGGACGGCCTTGGGGCAAGATTGTCGGGTGGAGCGTACCCACTGGATGATTGAGGGGGAGCATCGCTGTGGGTATTTGATTCAACGGCAGGGAGAGGTTCACTCGGCAACGTCTGGGACTGGGGATGCCCCCGGCGCTGAGCAAACCACCTCTGAAGCAGCGATCGACACTCTGGCTCCAGAATCCCTTTAAGGACGGGTAACCGATGATTGGAGGCCAGGCTATCCGGTAGGTTGAGGACGGTTTGGATCGCTCCGGCTTTGGGGTCGTCTGCGCCGTAGACTAAAGCTCCCAGTCGGGCTAAAACGATCGCGCCGCTACACATGGGGCAGGGTTCCAGGGTGACGTAGAGGGTGCAGTGATTCAGGTGCCAATTCCCTTGGCTTAGCCCTCCCTGGCGTAGGGCTAGGATTTCGGCGTGGGCAGTGGGATCCTGATCCCGTTCCCGGCGATTTTCCCCCACGGCAATAAGGGTCTGGCTGGCTTGGGCCACTAGGACGGCCCCCACGGGCACTTCTCCCGCATCTCCGGCCTGCTCGGCTAAAACTAAGGCTTGGGTCATCCAGTGACAATGGCGATCGTAGTCCTGCCAGTTCATGGCTTGGCCGGGTCTGGGGGCAAATAGTCTGAAGTGGAATAGTCTGAGGGTAAATAGTCTGGGGGTAAATAATCTGAGGGCAGATCCGTTGCCAGTTCAAGAATTTCAGGGTCAGGGGCTATTTTTTTCACTAAAATCAGGCAATTGCCCAGGGATTGATTGCAAAGATAGCCAAAATAGTCGGAGAGTTCATCCAAAATTTTGAGCCCTCGGCCACGGGTGGCTCCGGGGCCGGGCCATTGTTGCTTAGATTTCAGGTAGGCGGCGAGGTCAAAGCCCTGGCCCTGATCCCAAATCTGCAAACTGATCACGTTGGGAAAGTAGGTAATGACGATCGGGATGGGGATAGACGGGGGTAGGTGCTCATGGGCATGATCCCTTACGTTGTCTACCGCTTCGCCCAGCATGGTTTTACACTCCAGGAGGACGCGGGGGGATAGGGGCTGGAGGTTGAGGCTATCGAACCAGTTGAGAGTACTCTTTAATAAACGGGAGTCCGTGGGGTAAATCGTCCAAAATTGTTGCCACGGCTCTGCTTTAACCTGATGGGCAAAGGCCTCATCTACTTGATGTAAAAACGATCGCAAGAGGTCAAGGGAAACTTCGGCAACGGAAGCTTCCAAGGTTTCTCGCTGTTGGCTAGGGTGGTTCATGACTCAGCGATCTCCGTAGACGGTTGCCCACACACAACAAAGCAAAGCATACCTCATTGAGGCGGGTAAGCTGTCACCCCTGACAAATGTTTATGGATGTTTATGGATTTTCCTTGATTTTCTAACCGATCGCTTCCAAACTTCCACTGGATCGTGCCTAGCCGATGATTGGCCTAGCCGATCGTCACGATCAAATAATGATCTTGAAACTTAGCACCGGAGACCGGCTTGCCGGATAACTCTGGGGGGAGGTCAATATTGCGCCGCTGATCCCCCGCTTCGATCGTGAGTTCTCGACCGTATTGGGTCAGTTTCACCTGTTTTTTATCAAATCCTGGCAAAAAGACCCGCACCTGACGCTGGGCCAGATCAATACTGAGGGCACGGGGAGCGCTCAATCCTTGCTCCAAGGGCGGCAGGGCCGCAGTCAGACCCGGCCAATCGATCGTATCTAGATTGTCCAAAGGCATGGGGCTAATGCTCAGGGGTGCAAAAGCTTCGCTCAGGGCATTCGCCGCCGCCGCAGGATAACTTAAAACCCCGGCGATCGTTAAGCCCACTTGTTGAGCCATCCCCCACAGGGTTTGCGCCGTAGCTTGAGAAAAACGATCGCTGCCACTGGTTAAAAAAGCCACCACCTGCTGAGGATCGCTCACCGCCCGACTGCCCTGGGTCAGCGTAGCCGTCATTTGATTTTCGGGATCCGTGAGCAGGGAGTCAGACCAGTTCACCGTGGAAACCGCCCCCACCAAAGGTTGCAAAAAAGGCAGAGCCGCCTTAGCCACATCCGATTCCAAAAAGACTTCCCGGAAGCGCCGCACATACCAGCTAATCACCTCCGGCATCCCAAACATCCGCAGGGTTTCCGCACTCTGTCCCCCCGCAAAGACAATTAAATCCCACTGTTGCCGCGCCACCTCTTCCCGCAGGTGATTGAGGGCCAGGGCACTGTCCATCCCCGGTAAAATGGACAATTCTTGGCCATAAACCGACTTCAAAAAGGGAGTACGGACGTATTGCGCCTCTAATTTCTTTAAAGTTTCCCAATTAGCCTCTAGCAACTGGGTAGACTGGAGCCGCTGCACCCACAGATTAGCCCCTACCGCCTGCTGTTCTGGGGTCAGAGTCGTGTCCAGCAACAGCCCTAAAACCGGACTTTGATCGAGGGAAAGCAATAAAACCTTTTCCCCACGGGCAGCACTGCGCCGAGCCATCGCAACGGACAGGATCTGATTTCTGAGGCTGTCTTGACCAAGCAGGGTAAGGATTTGGGGCATAGGGGTTAGGGAATAGGGAATAGGGGGTAGGGAATAGGGAATAGGGGTTAGGGAATAGGGGGTAGGGAATAGGGAATAGGGGTTAGGGAATAGGGGGTAGGGA